>JAKALQ010000102.1 GCA_021824095.1 Actinomycetes bacterium | reverse complement strand
CGCCATCGAGTACCTCGCGGCGCATCGGCCCGGGTGGTCGGCGGATGCCGCCATCGGCAAGACGGTGGTGTCGTCGTCGATGATCGACCGCGTGGTGGCGTCACTCGGGCGTCGGTTGCTCGAGGTGCCGGTCGGCTTCAAGTGGTTCGTGCCGGGGCTGCTCGACGGCAGTGTGGTGTTCGGCGGCGAGGAGAGCGCGGGGGCGTCGTTCCTGCGCTTCGATGGCTCGCCTTGGAGCACCGACAAGGACGGCATCATCCTGGCGCTGCTCGCGTCCGAGATGCTCGCGGTGACGGGCGAGACGCCGTCGCAGCGCTACGCGCACCTCACCGAGCGGTTTGGGGCGCCGGCCTACGCGCGCATCGACGCGGCGGCCACGCGTGAGCAGAAGGCGGCGCTGGCCAAGCTATCGCCGTCGCAGGTGACGGCCACGACGCTTGCGGGCGAACCGATCGTCGAGGCGCTCACAGCGGCGCCCGGCAATGGCGCGGCGATCGGTGGGCTCAAGGTCGTCACCGAGCACGCATGGTTCGCGGCGCGCCCGTCGGGCACGGAGGACGTGTACAAGGTGTACGCCGAGTCCTTCCTCGGCCCCGAGCACCTGGCGCAGGTGCAGGACGAGGCCAAGGCCGTCGTCGCGGCCGCCATCGCGTAGGCGCGGTACAGCGGGCGGCCGACCAGCACGCAGGTGCGTGTGACGGTGTCGCCGTCACCTGTGACGCTGACGCTGGTGAACGCCGTCACGGGGACGTGTGACGCAGTGGCACTGTGGACGTGGTCGGTAGCGCATCGGACGCTGTGCCCGTAGCGAGTGGCCCCACCAGGTCACGTGTGACGCTGACGCTGGTGAACGCCGTCACCCATCTTGCGCTTCACTCCTCGAACACCCCGCGACACGCTGTGTCGTCGGGGTGTTCGAGGAGTGAAGCGCAAGATGCGGCGGGCGCCTCGATGCGGTTGCGTCGCGTCGCGGAGTGGTGCGTCAGTGCTGCTGGTCCTTGAGCAGGTCGCGGATCTCGCGCAGGAGGGCGATGTCCTCGGGCGTGGGCGTGTCGGCCGGGGCGTGGCCCTTGGCCATGCGCTCCTTGACCTTGTTCATCGGCGTGACGACGAAGAAGTAGAGCACGGCCGCGACGATGACGAGGTTCAGGGCCGCATTGATGAAGCCGGCCCAATCAAATGCGACGCCGTTCACCATGAAGGCGCCGCCATGGATGCCGCCGCCGCCGAAAAGCTTGAGCAGGGGCTCGATGAACGACTTCGTGAGCTGGGTGACGACGCCGCTGAAGGCAGCGCCGATGACCACGGCAACTGCCAGGTCGATGACGTTGCCGCGCATGATGAAGTTCTTGAATCCCTTGAGCATGGTGCCTCCCACGAGCTGTTGAGTCCGGGTGTAGTGCTAGGTCGAGTGCGGGTGCTGTGCTTGGTCGCGTCCGGGTGACGTGTGTTGCCCAAGACGAGCGTACGCGCCACCTGTCTCCAGACCGCGCCTGACGCCGGGCCGACATCGTGCCCGTTGGGGCTGCTGTGTCTGTCGCTTCACTCCTCGAACGCCCTCGCGACACAGCGTGTCGCGGGGCGTTCGAGGAGTGAAGCGAAGGAACGCGAGCGTCAGGGTCAGCAGAGGTACTGGACGCCGGCGTCGAGGAGGACGTCGCGATAGTGCTCGCGCGTGGCCTCGTCGGCTTCGGGCCAACCGCTTGCCGGTGATCGGGTGCCGTGCGCATGGAAGTGGTTGATCTTCACGCGCATCTCGGGATCGACGGCGAGCAGCCAGGCCGCGGTCGCGCGCAGGGTCTCGTCGCTGTCGTTGAGCCCCGGCGCGAGCATGAGCCGCGTCTCGTACAGCTTGCCCGCCCGCGCCAACGAGCGAATGGACGCAAGCACCAGCTCGTTGCTCTGTCCCGTGAATGTGCGGTGCACGTCGTCGTCGAGTGCCTTGAGGTCGAGCATGACGCCGTCCGTCACTGGCAGCAGCGCATCCCACACGTCCTGCGTCGCATGGCCATTGCTGTCGATGAAGGTGGTGAGGTGCGCGAACTCCGGGTCGGTCTTCACGCGTGTGAACAGGGCCACGAGGAACGGCCACTGCAACGTCGCCTCGCCGCCCGAGACGGTGATGCCGCGGATGTACGGCATCGACTCGCGCACCTTCGCCAGCACGTCGTCCACTGACCAGTCGCGGGCGTGCGTCGACGCGAGGGGGATGGTCTGCGGGTTGTGGCATGCGGTGCAGTCGAAGTTGCAACCCTGCATGAAGAGCACGAGCCGATTGCCCGGGCCATCAACCCATGTGAACGGCAGGAAGTCGGCGACGAGCCCCGTGCCCGCCGCCGTGCCCGCCCCCGTGCCGGCACCCGTACCCGCCGCCGTGCCCGCCCCCGTGCCCGCCCCCGTGCCCGCCGCCGCGCTCGCACCCATCACGGCGTGGTGACGGGCGACGACTCGTGCGCGACCACGCGCTTGAGCGCCCGCTCGGTGACGTGCGAGTTGTCCACCGAACCCGCGCCCAACCATGTGCTGCTGTGGCGCGCCTGCGGCAGCTTGGCCAGGTCGCTCTTGCGCACCATGTAGCCGGTGATGCGGATGAAGTCGTTGCTGTCGAGGTTGAATGTGAAGTCGCGCATGCCGGACGCGAAGGCGCCGCGGATGACGTCGACGACGGCCTCCGGGTTGCGCACCGCGGTCTCGTCGAAGTGCAGGATGTCACTTATGCCCGACTGGAACAGGTGATGGTGCCGCGCGACGGTGCGCAGATGCTTCGCGAGCGACGGCTCGGTGCCGATCGGGATGCGCGTGCCGGCCGTGACGCCGAGGTCGAGGTCGATCCCCGACTGCGAGTGCATGAATGCGCGTCCGCCGTTGCCCTCGCAGTAGGGCAGCGGCATCTCCGCCACCAGTTGCGCGATGGACGACGTGATGCGGTACGACAGCGCATCGGCGTCCTCGTCGTGCCCGTAGGTGCCGGACCGGCCCTGCCGTTCCATGAGCAGGTTGACGGCCTCCGCGAGCCCGAAGATGCCGAACATCGCGCTGAAGCGGTCGAGCGAGATGAGCCCCTCCGCGACGAGCCACGACGACTCGAAGAAGCGCGACTCCTCAACGAGGAAGCGGATGCGCGACGACATCAGCTCGCCCATGAGCTGCACGTGGTAGGGCAGGGTGACGGCGAACCACGACTCGACGTCACCGCCGTGCGCGAGCACCGACTCCTTGAGATTGAGGCGCGACAGGGTGTGTGAGCCGCCACCGATCTTCAACGAGTTGTAGCAACTCACCGCCGCGTAGCGCGGGCCGAGGTCGTGCTGCATGAGCACGTCGTTGATGAAGTGCGGCTTGCCGCAGGCGAACACCGTCTGGATGGCGTCGAGCAGGTAGTCGTCGCTCGTGAGCTCGGGGTGCACCTTGAGCGAGATGTTCGGCACCACCTGCAGCAGCTCGCGCTCGAGGCGCAGGATCATGCGCGCCACGCGGTTGTCGACGGGGGAGAGGTTGGTGTGTGCGAAGGCGTCGGGGAACATGCGGTCGAGCGACATCCAGAACAGGCGCAGCTTGCGGTGCAGAGTGTCGTCGTCGATGGTGTCGTCGACGTAGGGCAGCAGCAGGGTGTCGAGGTCGCCGAAGTAGACGGGGAAGCCGGTGATCGACGGCACCTGCGAGTACATGATGAGCAGGTGCGCGAGGGCTTCGTCGAGGGTGGTGGCCGGCGGGAGCTCGAGGAAGGACGAGCCGTTGCGCAGCGCCACCTGGTAGTCGGGGAGGATGTAGCGCGCGCGGTAGGGCGCGTGCCCCTCGTACATGTCGCAGATGATGCGGGCGTCGAGCGCCGCGCGGGCCTCGGGGTTGAGCGCCGGCTCGGGCAGCAGGTTCTCCGCCAGACCGGCGAGCACCTGCACCTTCTGCCGGTAGGTGTACTTCGGATCGCGGACGGCAGCGAGCACGTCCTCGGGTCGCGTCTCCATGCCGTCGAGTCTATGGAAGGGCCAGAAGTCCCGGCACGGCCAAATGTCCCGGTTCCCGTCCACGCTAGGACTCAAAACGGGCGGACAAATCACCCCAAAACTCAACCCGTTCTGAGTCCTAGCGTGGAAGGTCGGACGCGGCAGACTGGCGGGGTGGACGTGGATGTTGATGGGGTGCTCGCCGAATATGCGGCGGGGCAGGGGTTGCCGTCGATCGCGCTCGGCATCGTGCGGGACGGGCGGCTCGACGCCGTCCACACCACCGGCACCCGGGTGCTCGGCACCAACGCCCGCCCGGACGCCGACAGCGTCTACCGCATCGCCTCGATGACGAAGAGTTTCACCGCCGCCACCGTCCTGCTGCTGCGCGACCGCGGCCAGTTGCGCCTCGACGACCCCGTGCGCAGCCACCTGCCCTGGCTCACCGACGACCGCATCGCCATCCGCGACCTGCTCACCATGGCCGCGGGCCTCCCGACGGACGACCCGTGGGGCGACCGCCACGAGCCCACCGACCCCGCCATCATCGAGCGCCTCGTCGCACAGGGCATCCCGCGCGTGCACCCGCCGCGCGCCGGCTTCGAGTACTCCAACCTCGGCTTCGCCATCCTCGGCCGCCTCATCACGGCGGTCACCGGCCGCCCCTACACCGACGTCGTGACGGACGAGCTGCTCGTGCCGCTCGGCATGCACGCCACCACCTTCGACCACCGCCGCGTCCCCGACGAGCATGCGGCCCAGGGCTACGCGCCCGTCGCCGCCGGCCTGGTGCCCGAGCCGCGCGTGCTGCCCGGCGCCTTCTCGCCCATGGGCGGCCTGCACAGCTCGCTGCGCGACCTCGCCATCTGGGTGCAGGGCATGCTCGACGCCCACCACGCCGACGCCACGACGCCCACGCCCGCCGTCCGCCCGCACCCGCTGTCGGTCGCGAGCCGGCTCGAGCAGCAGCACGCCGCCAACTTCGCCCGCCTCGTCCTGCGCACCCCCGACGCCAGCACCCCGGACGCCGCCGCACAGACCCCCACCGCCGACGCCTCCGCCGTCTCCTACGCCATGGGCCTCATGGTCGAGGAGCACTCCCGCCTCGGCCGCTTCGTGCTCCACAGCGGCGGCTACCCGGGCTTCGGCTCGCACATGCGCTGGCACCCGGCGACGGGCCTCGGCGTCATCGTGCTCACCAACCGCACCTACGGCCGTGCCATGCCGCTCGCCGAGCAGGTGCTCGCCGACCTCGTCGCCGGCGCCGCGCCCCGCACGCCGCCGGAGGCGCGCCTGTGGCCGGCCACTCGTGCCGCCATGGACGTGCTCGAGTCGCTGCTCGTCCGCTGGGACGACTCCCTCGCCGACGCCACCGTCGCCCACAACGTCGACCTCGACCAGCCCCGCGCCGAGCGCCGCGCCGCCTGGCAGGCGGTC
>JAKALQ010000101.1 GCA_021824095.1 Actinomycetes bacterium | reverse complement strand
AGCCTGGCAGGCGCGCAGCTTGGCGGACTGCTCCCGTCATCTGTTGCTTTGGGCCGCCTTCGTCCCGCGATCTGTTGTTATGAAGCCAAATCTGCCCGGAAAGCGGGCTGAAACAACAGATCGCGCGGGGTGCGGGGCTGCAACAGCAGATCGCGCGGGGTGCGGGAGTGACCCGTGGCTACCCGGCGATGAGGTCGAGCGCCAGCTGGTGCAGCAGGCCGTTCGTGGTGAGCAGGCTCGTCTGCGCCAGTGGGTCACCGCCCGCGTAGCCGGTGGCGCGCCCGCCCGCCTCGACGATGACGGGGATGAGCGCCGCCATGTCCCAGGCCGCGAGCTCGGGCTCCCCGGCGATGTCGACGGCCCCCTCGGCGACGAGCATGTGCGACAGGAAGTCGCCGTACGCGCGCTGCCGCCAGGTGGCGTCGATGATGCGCTGCAGCGCGCCCGGCGTGCGCGAGTGCCGATCCCACGCCACCGCGTCGGAGAAGGAGAACGACGCATCGGCAAGCGACCGCACGCCCGACACGTGGATGCGACGCTCTGATCCATCGACATCACGCGTCCATGCGCCCGCACCGCGAGCCGCCCACCAGCGACGACCCAACGCCGGCGCGCTCACGACCCCCACGACCGGCACACCGTCGACGGCGAGGCCGATGAGCGTGCACCAGACGGGCACGCCGCGCATGTAGTTCTTGGTGCCGTCGATGGGATCGATGATCCACCGACGCGCACCCACCGCACCCGCGCCCGCCGTGCTCGCAGCGCCAGCGCCCGCACCCACCGCACCCGCGCCCGCCGTGCTCGCAGCGCCCGCCGCGGCGTCACCGAACTCCTCGCCGAGGATGGCGTCCGCGCGCATCTGCACGCCCAGCGTTGCCCGCAGCATGCGCTCCACGGCCTGGTCGGCCTCGGTCACGGGGGTGGCATCGGGCTTCGTCGTGACCACGAGGTCGGACGCCCGGTAGCGCGACATCGACATGGCGTCGGCGTCGTCCGCCATGGCCAGTGCCAGTCGCAGCTCACGCTCAAATTCCCCAGTGATCCCAAGGCTTTCCATCAACTCGTCCTCTCATCCGAACGCATCGATCGCAACAGTCGGCGCAGCGACGCCAGCCGCTCCACACCGCGGGCGCCCGCCGCACCGGAGGCGACGTAGGCATCGAGCCCGCACTCCGCCTCGTCGTGCGTGCACGAGCGCGGGCACTCCTCGGTGCCGGCGGCGAGGTCGGGGAAGTGGTGGATGAGTCGCTCGACGTCCACGTGCGCGAGGCCAAACGATCGCACCCCCGGGGTGTCGATGATCCACCCGCCGTCAGCGAGCGGCAGCGCGATCGCTGACGTCGACGTGTGGCGGCCGCGCCCGGTGACGTCGTTCACATCGCCGGTGGCACGCTCGGCGTCGGGCACGAGGGCGTTCACGAGCGTCGACTTGCCAACCCCCGAATGCCCGACGAACACCGTGACGCGATCGCGCAGCCGTGCCTGCAGTGCGCTCACGTCATCACCACGCGACACCACCACCACGGGCACGTCGAGGGTGTCGTACATGGCGCGCACCTCGTCGGCATCGGCGAGGTCGGCCTTGGTCAGGATGAGCAGCGGCTCGATGTCGGCGTCGAGTGCGGCCACGAAGCAACGGTCGATGAGGCCGGGGCTGGGCGGCGGATCGGCGAGTGCGCTCACGACGGCCACGCAATCGACGTTGGCGACGATGACGCGCTCCACCGGGTCGGTGTCATCCGCTGTGCGCCGCAGCACCCGGGTGCGCTCGTCAACGCGCACGATGCGCGCCATCGTGTCGAGGGCGCCCGTCACATCACCCGTGACGCCCACCTGGTCGCCGACGACCACGCCCTTGCGGCCGAGCTCGCGCGCCTTCACCGCGTACACGGCCACGCCGTCGACGTCGACGGTGAAGCGTCCGCGATCCACCGCCGTGACGAATCCCGGCACTGCCGCATCGAAGCGCGGTCGCTCCTTGGTGCGCGGCCGGGATTTGGAGCGCCCCGGCCGGACGCGCACGTCGTCCTCGTCGTACTGGTGGCGATTGCTCATGCGCCGCCCGCAGTGAGCGCATGCCACATGGCGGCGAAGTCGGGCAGGGTCTTGCTGGTGGTGGCGATGTCGACCACCTCAATGCCGGGGACGTGCAGGCCGAGCACCGCGCCGGCGGTGGCCATGCGGTGGTCGTCGTAGGTCTCGAACACCGCGCCGTGCAGGGTGCTCGAAGGTTCGATGTGCAGGCCGTCGTCCGTCTCGGTGCACACGGCGCCGATGCGCTGCAGCTCGGTGGCAAGTGCGCGCAGGCGGTCGGTCTCGTGCCCGCGCAGGTGGGCGATGCCGTGCAGGTGCGACGGCGTGGACGCGAGCGCGCACACCGCGGCGATGACGGGCGTGAGCTCGCCGACGTCCCGCAGGTCGGCGTCGATGCCGCGCAGCACCGTCGGCCCGGTGACGGTGAGCCCGTCGGCGTGGAGATCGGCGTGCCCGCCCATCGCGGTGAACAGGTCGCGCAGGCGGTCGCCGGGCTGCGTCGTCGCTGATGGCCAATCGCGCACCGTGACGCTGCCGGCCGTCACCATGGCCGCCGCGAGGAAGGGTGCGGCATTCGACAGGTCGGGCTCGATGGTGGTGTCGATGCCGGCGACCTCACCAGGGTGCACATGCCATGTGGCGTGCGTCGGGTCGGTGGCGTCAACGTCCACCTGGACACCACGTTCGCGCAGCATGGCCACCGTCATGTCGAGGTGGGGCATGGACGGGATGGCCGGGCCGACGTGCTCGATGGTGCACCCGTCGTCGAAGCGGGCGGCCACGAGCATGAGGGCCGAGACGAACTGGCTCGATGCGGACGCGTCGAGGGTGACGTGCGACACGGCCACCCCGCCGACGCCATGCACCGTGAAGGGCAGGATGCCGCGTCCGTCGTCGTCGACGCCGATCCCGAGCGCGCGCAGCGCGTCGACCATGGTGCGCATGGGGCGTTGGCGGGCGCGCTCGTCGCCGTCGAAGGTGATGGGCCCGGTGGCGAGCGTGGCGAGCGCGGGGACGAAGCGCATGACGGTGCCGGCGAGGCCGCAATCGATGGTGGCGGGTCCGCGCAGTGAGCGCGGCGTCACGACCCAATCCGTGCCGTCGGCGGTGGGCAGCTCGTCGACGCGGGTGCCGAGGGCGCGCAGGGCGCCGGCCATGAGGCGGGTGTCGCGAGCGAGCAGCGGGCGCGAGAGGCGGCTCGGCGCATCGGCGAGCGCGGCGAGGACGAGCGCGCGGTTGGTGGCCGACTTCGAGCCGGGCACCGACACCGTGCCGTGCACGGGGCCGCGCGCGAGCGGTGCCTGCCAGCGATCGTCCATGGCGGCAAGGGTAGTCGTGGCACCATTGCCGCATGTGCGGTCGGTACGCGGCGTCGCGCGACCTGCGCGAGATGCAGCTCGCGTTCGCGGTCGACGAGCTGGAGCCGCATGCGCTCGCCCCCAACTACAACGTGGCGCCCACGCAGGAGACCTACATCGTCGACCTGCATGACGAGCACCGACGGCTGCGCGTCGTGCGGTGGGGGCTGGTGCCGTCCTGGAGTCGGGATGCGAGCGGTGCGGCGCGGCTCATCAACGCGCGATCGGAGACGGTGGCGGAGAAGCCGTCGTTCAAGGCCGCCTTCGCGCGTCGACGCTGCCTCGTGCCGATGGACGGCTGGTACGAATGGCAGGGCGCGGGCAAGCAGCCGTGGTACCTCAGCGGCGTGGACGGGATGGTGGCCGTCGCCGGCATCCACGAGCGCTGGCGACCGGCGAACGCCGACCCGTCGGATCCCACGGCCGTGCTGCACACCATGGCCATCCTCACGACGGCGGCCGGGCCCGACACCGAGCACGTGCATGACCGCATGCCCGTGCTCATCACGCCCGACGACCGCGACGCCTGGCTGGATCCGACGACGGACGTCGCGGAGCTGCAGCACCTGCTGCGGCCAGCGCCCGCCGGCACGGTGCGCACCTGGCGGGTGTCGCGCGCCGTGAGCCACGTGCGCAGCAACGATCCGTCGCTCATCGACCCCATTGACCCGCCTGACCCCGAGCCCGCCCCGTCGGTCGAGCAACCCACGCTCTGGTGACCGGCCCCCGCTCGCCAATCACGCGCCCCTCTCTCTGGCGCTTCACTCCCTGACGGGCCGGCGACACGCCGTGTCGCCGGCCTCGTCAGGGAGTGAAGCGCCAAGATGCGCCGGGAATAGCGTCACGAGCAGACGCGTTTCGGCTGGCGTCGGAGGGAGGCTCATGGCTGCGTGCAGGACACCGGATCGCGGATCCAAGGCGACCGTCCGTTCCACGGAGGTCGTCGTGCGCGATTTGGAACGGGCCCTCTGGGCGGAGCAGGTCGATGACCGCGTAGGCTCTTGGCCGATGGAAACCGCAGTGGAACGCGACGCCCGCTTCGAGCGGGACGCCCTGCAGTACCTTGACGCCCTCTATGCCGGCGCCATGCGCTTCACCGCGAACCCTGCGGAGGCGGAGGACCTCGTCCAGGAGACGATGCTCAAGGCCTATGCCGCCTTCCACCAGTTCGAGGCGGGCACCAACCTCAAGGCCTGGCTGTTCCGCATCATGCAGAACACCTTCATCTCCGACTACCGCAAGAAGCGCCGCGAGCCGCTCCAGACGTCCACCGACGAGATGGAGGACTGGCAGGTCTCGCGTCTTGAGTCCAACGCGCGCACCGCGCTGCCGTCGGCGGAGCAGATCGTGCTCGACAAGCTGCCCGACGGTGACGTCCTCGACGCCCTCAAGGCGCTGCCCGAGGAGTTCCGCACGGCCGTCTACCTGGCGGACGTCGAGGGCTTCTCCTACGCCGAGATCGCGCAGATCATGGGCACGCCCACTGGCACCGTCATGTCGCGCATCCACCGCGGGCGCAAGCGCCTGCGTGAGTCGCTCGCCGACCATGCGCGCGAGCTCGGCATCCTCGGGGAGGTGGCGCCATGAGCTGCGGCAACCCGCACGGCACCCCCTGCAACGAGGTCGACGAGCACCTTGACGAGTACCTTGATCGCGAACTCTCGCTCGACGACATCGCGTTGCTGGAGCAGCACTTCCGTGAGTGTCCGCCCTGCCGGTCGCAACTCGAGCTCGCGGTGCGGCTCAAGCTGCTCGTGGCCAAGGCCTGCGCCGAGACGGCGCCCGACGCGCTGCGGCAGCGCATCGCGCGTCGCATCACCGAGGTACGCACCGGCTCGGTGAGCATCAGCGTCGACGAGACGCACATCATCGGCGACTGACGTCAGTCACCCCACCAAGCGCCCCTGGCCCTTGCCATTTCGGGCTAGGACTCAAAACGGGCGGACAAATCACCCCAAAATTCAACCCTTTCTGAGTCCTAGCGCGGATTTGGGGAGGGGAACGTGACGAACCCCCCGTCCGATGGGCGGGGGGTTCGAGGTTCAGTCGCGGGATCGCTCAGGCGCGGGGGCGCTTGAGA
>JAKALQ010000100.1 GCA_021824095.1 Actinomycetes bacterium | reverse complement strand
TGCGCAGCGGCGCGCTCGACGAGCGCGTCGGGGGGACGGATCCCCGTGTACAGCACGAACTGCTCGACCGCCTGCAGGGTCATGACACTCGCCCCGCTGATGGTGCGCCTGCCGAGCGCTTCGGCATGCCGCAGGAGCGGAGTGTCGGGCGGCGAGGCGACGACGTCGAACACCACGTCAGCATGGGCCACGACCGCCGCCTCGACGGGCATGCGGTCACTGTCGTTGCCACCGGCCATGCCGACCGGGGTGGCATTGAGCAGGAGCGAGAACCGGGGCTCGGCCTGCTCCTGCCAGTTCCAACCGTGTCGGTCCGCGAGAGCGGTACCTGCCACCCGATTGCGCGCCACCACGGTGACCTTGTCGAAGCCCACCCGGGCCAGTGCGGCGGCACAGGCGCTGGCCATGCCGCCGGAACCGAGGAGGGCCACCGGGACGTCCGGACGCACCTCGTGCTCCACCAGCAACTGCTCCACCGCGATGACGTCGGTGTTGTACCCACGCAGCAGGTTGTCGGTGTTCACAATGGTGTTCACCGCGCCGATGTCGGCCGCGGTGGCATCAAGCTCGTCGAGCAGCGGGATGACCGCCGCCTTGTAGGGCATGGACACGGCCGCACCTCGGATGGGCAGGCCGCGGATGCCGCGCACGGCATCGACGATGTCATGCGGCGCGAAGGCCTTGTAGACGTAGGGCAGATTCAGCGCCTCGTACAGGAAGTTGTGGAACCGTGTGCCGACGTTGGTCGGACGTGCGGCGAGGGAGATGCACAGGTGCATGTCCTTCGAGATCTCGCGCGCCATCGTCCGACCTATCGCTCGTACTCCGCGACCTGCGCGATCCGCCGCACGTGGCGGGGTGAGCCGGAGAAGGGCGTCTCGAGGAAGGCGTCGACGATGGCAAGCGCCTCATCGGTGCCATGCATGCGTGCGCCCACGGACACCACATTGGCGTCATTGTGCTCACGGGCCAACCGCGCGGTGTCAAGGTTCCAGGCCAGCGCTGCGCGCACACCGGGCACCTTGTTCGCGGCGATCTGCTCGCCATTGCCGGAACCGCCCATCACGACGCCGAGCGAGCCGGGCTCGGCCACGACGGCTGCGGCGGCGGCGAAGCAGAAGGCCGGGTAGTCATCCTCGGCGTCATAGACGTGCGCGCCGTGGTCGACCACGTCGTGCCCGGCCGATCGCAGGTGGGCGATGAGGATGCCCTTGAAGTCGAAGGCCGCGTGGTCGGCGGCGACATGGACGCGCATGCCCACATTCTCGCATGCCCGTCGGCGCCGGTGGTGGGCCGGTCGGCCGGGTCGGGGCGCCGCCGCAGCGGTCGCCCGGGGACGACGTGACAGGATTGCCACGACCCCAAGGAGCATCGTGCCCGGACTGAACATCACGAAGGCGGAGGCGGCTGCGCGCTCCGCACTCATCGCCGTCGACCACTACGACGTCGTGCTCGACCTGTCACAGGTGCGCACCGACGCAACCTTCGGCAGCACCACCACCGTCACCTTCACCGCCACCGCGGGAGCGTCGACGTGGATCGACCTTGTCGCGGACGAGGTGCGATCCATCACGCTCAACGGTGTTGCGCTCGACCCCGGTACGCATGCCGACGGCCGCATCCCACTCGACGGGCTGGCCGAGGCGAACACGCTCATCGTCGACGCGCGTTGCCGCTACACGCGTGACGGCACGGGCCTGCACCGCTTCGTCGACCCCGTGGACGGCGAGACCTACCTCTACACACAGTTCGAGTGCCCGGATGCCCGGCAGATGTACGCGAACTTCGAGCAGCCCGACCTCAAGGCCACGTTCGCCTTCACCGTCACCGCGCCCGACCACTGGGAGGTCGTGAGCAACGGCCTGGAGGCGGCGCGTGAGCACGTCGGTGATGGCGTCGATCGTTGGACCTTCGCGCGCACGAAGCGCATCTCCACCTACATCACCGCCATCGTCGCCGGCCCCTACCACCACGTGCACGACGAGTATGCCGGCGCGAACGGCACGTACCCGCTCGGCATCTACTGCCGCAAGTCGCTGGCACCACATCTCGACCACGAGCACCTGTTCAACATCACGAAGCAGGGCTTCGCCTTCTTCGAGGAGCGCTTCGACTTCCCCTACCCGTTCGAGAAGTACGACCAGCTCTTCTGCCCCGAGTACAACGCGGGTGCCATGGAGAACGCGGCCTGCGTCACCATCCTCGAGGACTACATCTTCCGCTCGAAGGTGACGCGCTTCCAGTACATCCAGCGCGCCAACACGATCCTGCACGAGATGGCGCACATGTGGTTCGGCGACCTCGTCACCATGCGCTGGTGGGAGGACCTGTGGCTCAACGAATCCTTCGCCGAGTGGGCGGCCTACTGGTCGATGACCCAGTGCACCGAGTACACCGACGGCTGGACCGACTTCCTCGGCCTGCGCAAGGAGTGGGGCTACCGGCAGGACCAGTTGCCGTCCACGCACCCCATCGCGGCCACCATGGTCGACATCGACTCGGTGCGTCCCAACTTCGACGGCATCTCATACGCCAAGGGCGCGTCGGTGCTGAAGCAGCTCGTCGCCTACACGGGTGAGGAGGCCTTCATCACCGGCGTGCGCGCCTACCTGCGCCGCTACCAGTACGGCAATGCAAGCCTTGCCGACCTGCTGCGCGAGCTGTCCACGGCGTCGGGGCATGACCTCGCAGCCTGGATGGGCACCTGGATCCAGACGCCCGGCGTCAACCTGCTGCGCCTCGAGGCTGAGGTGGACGGTGACGGCATCTACACGAAGGTGCTGCTGCACCAGGAGCCGCCGCGTGAGCCCGCTGGGCTTGAGCCGATCCTGCGCTCGCATCGGCTGCAGCTGGGCCTCTACGACCTCGTCGATGGGGCGCTCGTGTGCACCGACCGGGTCTGGGCCACGGTCGACGGTGCCATCACGGAACTCGATGATCTCGTCGGCCGTCCGCGGCCTGCGCTGCTGCTGGTGAACGAGGGTGACCACACCTTCGCCAAGGTGCGCCTCGACCACCACTCGCTGCGCAACGCCATCCGCGACTACGGCGCCATCGACGACTCCCTCGCCCGCACCCTCGTGTGGATGTCGGCATGGGACATGACGCGTGACGGTGAGCTGCCCACGCGCGACTGGGTTGCGCTGGTGCTGCAGGCCATCGACACCGAGCCGGAGGTGAGCGTCATCCAGGTGCTGCTGCGCTATGTGAAGCTGGCCGTGGACTTCTACGGCAATCCCGTGCGTCGCCCCTCCTACTCGCGACAGCTCGCCGACGCCCTCTACGACGCGGCACACAACGCGGATCCGGGCTCGGAGCACCAGCTGGCCTTCGTCCGCGGCCTGCTGGCCTACGCCACGGAGCGCGAGCACCTCGACTGGATCGCGGGTCTCTACGAGGGCACGGCGTCGCTTGCGGGGCTGCGCATCGACGTTGACCTGCGCTGGGGCCTGCTCACGCGCCTCATCGCAACGGGCACCTACGAGCCGCAGCGCATCGAGGACGAGTTGGCACGCGACAACACGGCATTCGGCGCCCAGTCGGCCGCCTTCGCCCGCGCCGCAGTGCCCACCGCTGAGGCCAAGGCTGCCGCCTGGGCCCTGCTCACCGGCTCGGACGATGTCGCGAACACCATCTTCGAGTACACGGCCATGGGCTTCCGCCAGGTGGAGCAGGCACACTTGCTCGAGCCCTACATGCCGCGCTACTTCGTCGACCTGCCCACCGTCTGGGAGACGCGTGAGCACCACATGGCCGAGGACTTCTCCGTGTGGGCCTTCCCCGGCATCTTCGTCGAGGAGCCGACCGCTGAGATGGCATCGCAGTTCCTCGAACTCCATCCCGATGGCCACGTCGCCATGCTGCGCTACGTGCGCGAGGGCCGCGCCAACCTGTACCGCGCCATGCGCGCGCGGCAGGCCGACCTGTAGCCCATGCCGCATCGCACGCCCCGGCCCGTCTCCTGATGTGCCGGGGCGTCGTGCATGCGCGGTGCACGGCACCGATACCGGCGTGCGCGCCGTCGCTCACTACCCTTGGCGAGTGCTCCCTCTCCCCGCTGCCGTCCTCTTCGACCTCGACGGCACCATCATCGACTCCGAGCCCTACTGGATCGCCGCCGAACTCGAACTCGCGGCTCGCGACGGCGGCAACTGGACGCACGCCGACGGGCTGAGCCTCATCGGCAGCAACCTGCAGTACAGCGCGCAGCAGCTGCGGGATCGTGGCGGCATCCGTGGTTCGGATGACGAGATCATCGCCGACCTCATCACGAGCGTGGAGCGGCACAATCGCGTGTACGGCGTGCGATGGCGCCCGGGCGCATTGGCACTCATTTCGTCACTCCGGACGGTCGGCGTGCCCTGCGCGATCGTCACCATGTCGTACCGCGCCCTGGCGCAGGCGGTCGTCGACGCCCTGCCGGAGGGCAGCATCGCAACGGTGGTCGCTGGCGATGAGGTGCGCTTCGGCAAGCCGCACCCCGAGCCCTACCTGCGCGCTGCTGCGGCCCTCGGCGTGGATCCGGCACGCTGTGTCGGCATCGAGGACTCCCCCACGGGGATCGCATCGGTCGAGGCAGCGGGAGTGCGTTCCCTCGGGGTGCCGTTCCTCGTGCACCTGCACGCAGCACCGGGCCGCAGTCGCGTCCCGAGCCTCGCCGAGGTGACCCTTGACGACCTGCGCGCGATTGCCGCGGGCCAGCCGATCGATCGCGTCGACCAGCCCTGATCCGCGCCTGACGACGAGCACCTCGCCGCGTGGAGCGCTCGAGGGTGCCGGGTCATAGCGGCGGCAGTGGCACGCCCTCGTCCGCGAGTTCGGCATGCATGCGCGCGTACGTGCGCTCGAACTCCGCGCGGGCGTCCGCGTCGAAGTCCTGCCGCCAACGGGCCACATGGCCGCGCTCGACGGGCATGTGCCGCTCGAAGTAGTCACGCACCGAGGGTGTGACCTCGTGGCCGAGGAAGGCGAGGAGCCCCTCGAGGGTGGCATCGCGGTCGGTGGCGACGAGCCGCTCGAACACCACCTCATGGGCTCGCTCCGGCCCGATGTCGGTGAAGGCACGATGGGCATGGAGCACCCGCCAGCGCCACCACTCGAGGGCATCGGCTGGCGTCTTCGGACCCCAGACCATGTGCAGCACCGAGGCCGCCACGTCGCGTCCGTCGCGGATGAGATGGATGTGCCGGGCGTCGGGCATGAGGTCGGCGATGCGCTGGGCGCGCAGCGAGTTGTGCGGCGTGGTGTCGACCCAGGCGGTGGCCGAACGACGCTCGGCCTGCGGGTCGAGAAGTGCACGGACAAGGCCTGCGGACGATGCCAGGGGGTCGTCGACGAAGTCACGGCGGAAGGTGGCGAGCGCCTCGTCGAGGAAGGCGCGCGTCATGCCCTGGTGCAGGCCCCGGCAGAGGCCGTCGTCCTCGCCGTGCCACAGGTACCAGGAGTCGCGCATGCGCGCGAGGAAGGGCTCGAAGCGCTCCTCGATGGGATCGACGCGCGCCCCCCGCAGGC
>JAKALQ010000099.1 GCA_021824095.1 Actinomycetes bacterium | reverse complement strand
TCGTCCAGCCCATCGCCGAGGTGCCGTAGGGCTGGATGGCGTAGACGATGGCGGTGAGCAGCGAGGTGAGGCCGATGGCGAAGGTGATGTTGCCGATCCAGTCGATGCGGGCCTGGATGCGCTTCCCGTTGTCGCGCAGGCTGTGGTACGCCCAGAAGGTGCCGAGGATGCCGAACGGCACCGACACCCAGAACACCCAACGCCAGTGCACGACCGACAGCAGGCCGCCGGCGACGAGGCCGATGAAGGAGCCGGCGATCGCGGCCACCTGGTTGATGCCCATGGCGAGGCCGCGCTGCTTGGCGGGGAAGGCATCGACGATGATGGCGCTGGAGTTGGCGAACAGCATCGCGCCACCGACGCCCTGGAGCAGGCGCAGGACGACGAGCCACATGGCACCGGCGCCGCCGTTGAAGGGGTCGAGCGCGAGCAGCACCGACCCGATTGTGAAGACGGCGAAGCCGAAGTTGTAGATGCGGACGCGCCCCATGATGTCGCCGAGGCGGCCGAGGCTCACGACGAGCACCGCCGTCACGAGCATGTAGCCCATCATCATCCACAGCAGGTAGCCGGTGTTGCTCGGCACGAGCGGGTTGATGCCGATGCCGTTGAAGATGGCCGGCAGCGAGATGAGGATGATTGAACCGTTGATGGTGGCCATGAGGATGCCGAGCGTGGTGTTCGACAGCGCCACCCACTTGTAGCGGTCGGGGTGCAGTTCGTGCAGACGGGTGGACTTCGCCATGGGATCTCCTGATTGCTTACCTGAAAGCAACTATATGGCATGAAACCGGGCCCTTCGGCCCAGTCGTGCAAGGGGACGGTACGGATCGGCACAGGTGCACGGGGCTTGGCCGCGGTGGTGGGAGCGCGGGTGCGCATGCCATGCCCGTGCGGCGGTCACTGCTGCACGGCCCCGGGAAGGGCAACGTGGGCGTGTGGTCAGTCGATGGGGGCGTTGCGGCCGAGCGCGGTGATGAACTGGCGGGCGGCGGTGACGCGCTGGTTGCCACCGGGCGTCGCATGCAGGCCGAGCGCCGCACAGGCGCGACCGAAGGTGTCCTCGACCGCCTTCTCGGTGACCCCCCGCTGCTGCGCGATCTGCAGGTTCGACAGCCCTTCGGCCACCAGCTTCAGCACGGCGAGCTGCTTGCGCGTGAGCTGGGCGAGCGGACGTCCCGGATCCAGGTCATGGCGGTACTCGCCGGTGCTCGCGCCGCGCAGCACCACATCGAGCGCGGTGACGAGCGTCTCGACATCGGACAGTGCGGTCTTGCGCAGGTACGCGATCCCCGACGGCAGGCCGGATGGTTCGCGGTCGGCGAAGCGGGGGTCGGGCAGGTTGGTGAGGAACACGATCGCCGTGTGCGGGGAGCGGGCAATGAGCGTCTCGGCCAGGTCGAAGCCGTTCGGGCCGTCGCCGAGGTCGATGTCGAGGACGAGGGCGTCGTGGTCGCCGTGCCGGAAGATCCGCTCGGCCTCGGCAGCCGACGGCGCCGTCTCCACCTCGAACCCGCGTGCGGTGAGCGCAGCAGCGAGCAACTCGCGCATGAGCGCGTAGTCCTCGACGATGAGCACACTGCGGCTGACCATGGGGGCCTCCATCTCGCGGCCGACTATGGCCTGTGTCAGGCGTCCGTGTCGAACCGGCACGCCCATCGGGCGGGTGACTGGCCGTCTGCAGCGGCATGCGGTGCCGAAACGATTCGCACAGGGACGACCCCCGGATGCCGGGCTACCCCCGCGTCCGGCTGCCCCGCTGGACCCGGTGCGCGTACCGTCCCCCCCGTGCCTGCAGCACACAGTGCCCTGCACCCCGGGTGCGCGATCACCCGGCCGGGACGCGGGCACTGACGGGAACTCCCGGTCCTGCGCGCCCGACCCCAACCCGGCCGCGCAGGGCCGGGGCTCCCTGCACCGGCCCCGCCCACGCGACGTCCCAGCGTCCGGCCACGCCGACCACGCGGGCCGTGGACCTCAGGTGCTCGGCCGAGGTCACCATGCCGATCTCGCCACCATCGCACCAGAACCCCCAACGCGCTCGCCCGGGTAGCCTTGCCCGCATGTCTGACGTCCGTGTCCGCTTCTGTCCCTCGCCCACCGGTAACCCGCACGTCGGCATGGTCCGCACGGCGCTCTTCAACTGGGCCTACGCCAAGCACACCGGCGGCACCTTCGTGTTCCGCATCGAGGACACCGACACCGCGCGCGACAGCGAGACCTCCTACCGGCAGCTGCTCGACGCACTCCGCTGGCTCGGCATGACCTGGGACGAGGGCCCGGAGGTCGGCGGCCCGCACGAGCCCTACCGGCAGAGCCAGCGCATGGACTTCTACCGCGACGTGGCCCAGCGCCTGCTCGACGCCGGCTACGCCTACCGCTGCTACTGCACCCCGGAGGAGCTCGAGGAGCAGCGCGAGGCGCAGAAGGCGGCGGGCCGCACGCCCGGCTACAACGGTCGCTGCCGCACCCTCTCCGCCCACGACGAGGCCGCCCTGCGAGCGGAGGGACGGCAGCCCGCCATCCGCTTCCGCATGCCCGGCACCGACTTCACCTGGGACGACCTCGTGCGCGGCCCGCTCACCTTCGCCGCCGAGCACGTGCCGGACTACGTGATCGTGCGCGCCAGCGGTGAGCCGCTCTACACGCTCACAAACCCGTGCGATGACGCCGACATGGAGATCACGCACGTGCTCCGCGGCGAGGACCTGCTGTCGTCCACGCCCCGCCAGATCGCGCTGTACCAGGCTCTTGCCGCCATCGGCGTGGGCAATGGCACCACCCCCCGCTTCGGTCACCTGCCCTACGTCATGGGGGAGGGCAACAAGAAGCTGTCGAAGCGCGACCCCGAGTCGTCGCTGCAGATGTACCGCGACGAGGGCTTCGTGCCCGAGGGTCTGCTGAACTACCTGGCGCTGCTGGGCTGGTCCATCGGCGATGACCGCGACTTCTTCTCGATGGACGAGCTGGCGCAGGCCTTCGACGTCGCCGACGTCAACGCCAACCCCGCGCGCTTCGACCTCAAGAAGTGCACTGCCATCAACGCCGCGTGGATCCGGCAGTTGGCCATCGACGACCTCGCGTCGAGGCTCGAGCAGTACCTCATCGCCGACGGCTCACTGCCAGAGAAGCCCACGCACGAGCAGCGCGCGCTGCTGGCGTCCGCCGTGCCGCTCGTGCAGGAGCGCATGGAGACCCTGCGCCAGGGCGTGCACATGCTGTCGTTCCTGTTCGCGCACGACGAGGGCGTGCTCTCCGAGGCGTCGGTCGGCACACCGGCGTTCCGGCGTGACGGCGCGGACGAGGCTGCAGTGCTCACGCCCGAGGCCCGCCCCGTGCTCGAGGCGGCGCGCAACGTCGTCGCGTCACTCGAGGACTGGTCGCACGCGGCGATCGAGGCGGCACTGCGTGCGGCGATCGTCGACGGGCTCGGCATGAAGCCGAAGGTCGCGTTCGGTCCGATTCGCGTCGCCGTCTCGGGGCGTCGCGTGTCGCCCCCACTGTTCGAGAGCATCGAGTTGCTCGGACGCGAGCGCACCCTCGCCCGTCTCGACAGCGCGCTCGCCTGATCGGCGGCCCGCGGCACGTCCCCAGCCGATCGCCCCGCCCTGCCGTGCTGCGGTCGTGCACCGCGTGACCGTCGCACAGTCCCTGTGGGCACACCTCGCTGGAACTTGTGGGCGTCGCCGGCGGTTTGGGCGCGCGGCGCCAACCCGATATGCTCCCGCCTCGTGCCGAGCCTTCGGGTGGGGCACTGGGGTATGGGGTAATTGGCAGCCCAACTGATTCTGGTTCAGTTAGTCTTGGTTCGAGTCCAGGTACCCCAGCGACATCGGCAACGATGTCACTTGGCCGGCGGAACCACCGTTCCGTCCCACAACGGCCCCGTTGTGTAGTGGCCTAGCACGCCGCCCTCTCAAGGCGGTAGCGCGGGTTCGAATCCCGTCGGGGCTACGGTACGGCGGCTCCTCCCTCCGGAGGGGCCGCCGTTTCGCGTATCGCGACCCACAGCGACCGACGGGAGCGCCATGCACTTCGACGACATGCTCAAGGTGGGCGCCGCTGCCATCGTGCGCCGCACCCCGTCCGGCTGGCAGTTGCTCACCGCCCGACGCACCGAGCCGCCGATGTCAGCGGGCCTCTGGGAGTTCCCGGGCGGCAAGGTGGAGGCGGACGAGACGGTGGAGGACTGCGTGCGCCGCGAGATCCTCGAGGAGCTTGGTGTGCCGGTCGTCCTGCACGAGCCGATCGTCGGCCCGCTGCACGGCTTCTGGCCCCTCGGCGAGCGCATCGCCATCGCACTCTGGTGGTGCTCGGTGCTCGGTGAGGCCGAACCGGCGCCCATCGAGGACCATGACGCCCTCACCTGGCTCGGCGTCGACGAGCTGCGCAGCGTGCCCTGGATCCCGGCAGACCTCGCCATCGTCGACGCCATCGAACCGGCATTGCGCCAGGCCGACCGCGACGACCGCTTCCCGCACGGCGTCACGGCCTGACGGCGTTGCACCCGCTCAGGCGCGGCGGCCTGGGCCATGCTCGTCACCATGGATGCGGGACGGGATGATCCGTACCTCGTCGACCTCGTCGACTATGTGAACCGCAGCGGCGCACATGTGCCCCTGCGGGTGTCGGTGGCCGGCGCCCTGCTCTCCGCGCACCTCATCCCGGCCGCCGAGTGGATGCGCATGCAGTCGGCCGACCCCGCCCGCCATGAGGGTGCCGAGTGGCTGGCCTACCGGCTCGCGCAGATGGCACAGGACCTGCCCGGCAGCGCCACCCCATTCGACGACGGCGATGAGGCCGAGCTTCCGCGCTACTGCCACCTTGCCGAGATGGCGGCGGGACAACCCACCGGTGCCTCCTGGCGGGTGCGGCTCGCGGCGGTCGACGGCTGGTCGCTCGGGCTGGCCTGAGCGGGCCGTCCGTAGAATTCCGGCCCGTGACGACCCTGCCGGACACCCCGATCGCCCCCGCCGATGCGGCGGCGTCGCGCACCTACGAGGTGCGCACCTTCGGATGCCAGATGAACGCGCACGACTCCGAGCGCATCGCGGGCCTCCTCGAGTCCGCCGGCTATGTGCCCGCACCCGAGGGCGAACTGGCCGACGTCGTCGTCTACAACACCTGTGCCGTGCGCGACAACGCCGACCAGCGCCTCTACGGCAACGTCGGGGCGCTCGCATCGCGCAAGCCCGAGAAGCCCGGCATGCAGATCGCCGTCGGTGGGTGCCTGGCGCAGAAGGACCAACAGGGCATGCTCGCGAAGCTGCCGTGGGTGGACGTGGTGTTCGGCACCCACAACCTCGGGTCGTTGCCCGGGCTGCTCGACCGCGCCCGCTTCACCGGCGAGCCGCAGGCGGAGCTGCTCGACGAGCTCGCCGCGTTCCCGTCCGACCTGCCGACGAAGCGCGAATCAACCTATGCCGCGTGGGTGAGCATCAGCGTCGGCTGCAACAACACCTGCACCTTCTGCATCGTGCCGTCCCTGCGTGGGCGCGAGCGTGACCGTCGCCCC
>JAKALQ010000098.1 GCA_021824095.1 Actinomycetes bacterium | reverse complement strand
TCGGCACGCACGCGCATCAAGCCCGAGCGCCAGCGCCGCGTCATCAACGGCACCGCGCGACAGCGTCGGCACACGCGCAAGCCCCGTCACGTAAGCACCCTCGGCGACGGGCAGCAGCTTGCGCAGGCTCGCGACGACGTGATCTGCGGGGTCGTGATCGACCGAGAACAGCGAGTGCGTCGCGTCGACGATGACGCGCGCGCCCGTCGCCCGAGCCTCAACCAATACCTCGGTGAGTGAGGCATCTGCCCGCGCGCCGTACACCTCGCAGTGCAGGATCGCGGCCGTTCGCTCACTCGCAAGCGCCGCAGCCAGCGCACCGGCGTCCATGAGCCCGACATCATCCGTGGCGACAAGGCGCACGTGCAGGCCCTCAAGCTGGAAGGGCTCGAGCATGGTGAGGCAGTGGTACGCGGGCGCGAGCACCGTGCGCACGCCTCGATCACGCAGCTCCTGCGCCACGAGCGACAGCGCCTGCTTGCCGTTCGCAACGAGCACGGCACTATCGGGCACCAGCGGCAGGCCTCGCGCGATCACGGGCACAGCATGGCAAGGCCGGGACCGTCACGGACACCCACCCCGACGCGCGCAGGCACACCGCGATTAGGCCACCGCACCATCGTGTGCGATGATCATCACGCGCAGACGCCGCAATGCATGCGATCCTCACTCGAGCATCCAGCACCGATTGCACGCGTTCCGTGTCGCTCCAACCGGATGCGATTCCTGCGCTCGCGCCTTGGAAGGCGCGTCACCCTCGCAGAGATCGTCTCCGCGACACGGCTCCCCACGGTGAGCCAAGCCCCCAGAAGGAACACCCCCAGCCTCATGCGATCCACCGCATCCCCCAGCACCACCATGCCCGCCACCACGTTCGCCGACTGCGGCGTGCCCGCCGTGCTCGTGCAGCACCTCTCGGCCGCCGGCATCGCGAGCCCCTTCCCCATCCAATCGGCCACGCTGCCCGACAGCCTGCAGGGCCGCGACATCCTCGGCCGCGGCCGCACCGGCTCAGGCAAGACGCTCGCGTTCGGCCTGCCGCTCGTCACCCGTATCGCCGCGACCCAGCGTCGCAGCGCCGCGAACTCGCCGCGCGGCCTCGTCCTCGTGCCCACGCGCGAACTCGCCAACCAGGTGCTCGCCACTGTCACCCCGCTCGCGGAGGCCATGGGCCTGCGCTGCGCGGTCATCGTCGGTGGCGTCGGGCAGGGCAACCAGGTGAAGGCGCTGCGTGCCGGCGTCGACATCCTCGTCGCCACGCCAGGCCGCCTCGAGGACCTCATGCAGCAAGGCCACTGCCGACTCGACGCCGTCGCCGTGACGGTGCTCGATGAGGCCGACCACATGGCCGACCTCGGCTTCCTGCCCGTCGTCACGCGCATCCTTGCGAAGACGCCGACGGACGGCCAGCGCCTGCTCTTCTCCGCCACCCTCGATCGCGGCATCGACGTGCTCGCAAAGCGCTTCCTGCACAACCCCATCACGCACTCGGTCGACCCGGTCGAGGCGCCCGTCTCCACGATGGTGCACCACGTGCTCACCGTCGACGCCGGCGACAAGTTGGCCGTCGTGCACGACCTCGCCGCCGGCCATGGACGCTCGGTGCTGTTCACGCGCACAAAGCACGGCGCCAAGAAACTCACGAAGCAGCTCACGAGCGGCGGCGTGCCTGCGGTGGAACTCCACGGCAACCTCGGGCAGAACGCGCGCGAGCGCAACCTGGCCGCCTTCAGCAACGGTTCGGTGCGTGTGCTCGTCGCGACGGACATCGCCGCGCGCGGCATCCACGTCGATGATGTGGCGCTCGTCGTGCACGTCGATCCGCCGGCAGAGCACAAGGCCTACCTGCACCGCTCGGGTCGTACCGCGCGCGCAGGCGCGGAGGGCATCGTCGTCACCATCGCCACGCGTGATCAGGCCCGCGACGTGCGCGCCCTCGCGAAGCAGGCCGGCATCACGCCGACGTACGCAACCGTGAGCGCCGGCGCGCCCGAGATCGCGAGCATGCGCGGCACCCGTGCACCGCACGTCGAACCGTCGGCAGCACCCGCCAACGATGCCCGCGACGGCCAGTCGTCGGGTCGCTCGCCCCGCAACGCGCAGCGATCAGGTCGCAGCGCACAGGGCAACAGTGGGCGCAGCGCGCAGGGCAACGCCGGTCGCACTGCACAGGGCGGCACCGCACGCTCCTCGCAGGCCACCACGCCGCGGGCATCCGACGGTGCGCGCGCGGCAGCCCTGTCCGCGTCCGCTGGAGCACCCGGCTCGCGCTCACGTCGTCGCAGCCGTGGCGGCACAGGGCGTGCCACGGGCAGCGTTCGCTAGTCTCATAGCACGCAACACCTCGGTATCGGAGGCATCATGGGCTACGTCGTCGACTTCCAGACCGTCTCGCCGGTGGGCCTCGAGTCCTCGCCCGTCGCCGATGCCCTGGCGGGCCTGCGCGCCAATGAGGCCCGGTACTTCAAGCACAAGTACGACGCCGACTTCACGACGGAGGCGGCGGGCTCTGCCACCGGCAAGCAGCTCGTCGCCTACGTCGCGAACATCCTGCAGTCCGAACGCAACATCGTCATCGCGTCACGGCCGCTCGAGGCAGCCGAGCTGCACGTCGACGGCATCCGCTGGACGCACGTGTTCTACGAGAGCGGGCTTGCCATCAACGTGCTCTACACGCTGGCAGACGCGGGCAAGCGGGCCGTCGGCTTCAAGCTGTCCGACGGCATGGACGTGCCCGCCGAGCTGGCCGACCGCTTCAAGTTCGCGCGGCAGAAGTCCAAGCTCGCGGGCACCATCCGCGGATCCTTCTTCGTCATCAAGGGCGAGTACTGAGCGGCGCTGCCCCCGCCTTGCCCGTACCCGCATTGCCCGCCGCACCCGCATTGCCCGCCGCGCCAGCATCCCCAGCGCCCGTCACCGCCGGCTCGGCCGGAGCGGGCTGCGGTGCACGCATGAGCAGCAGCCCCAGCAGCGCCACGATCGGCGCGACCACGAACGACACCCGGAAGGCGTCGCGGAACAGCAGCGCGTATCCCGGCGTGTGCGACGACGGCGACGCACCCGCGCCGATGGCCAGCCAGTAGAGCGACGGCACCAGCGCCGCGATGGCCACACCGATGTTGCGGCCGAGGTTGCGCTGCGTCGCGATGATGGCCGACGCCAACCCCGTCTCGCTCTTGCGCACCGAGTTCAGGATGGCCGAGTTGTTCGGCGCCATCACGAGACCGGCGGCGACGCCAGTGGCGGCGGAGAACGTCCACACCGCCCACAGCGGCGCAGTGCCGGGCGCCGCGATGGCCAGGTCGGCCACCAGGAACAGCGCGAATCCCAGGCGTCCCGGCAGCAGCACGCCAGCGCGGTCGGCGAGACGCCCACCAAACGGCGACACGATCGCGGTGGCGACGGCCTGCGGCACGAGGCTCAGGCCCACCACCCATTGCGGCTGGTGCAGCACCGCGTGCAGGTAGAACGGCAGCAGGAACGCCGGGAACATCATGAGCACGTAGAACGCCACACCGCTCCCGAGGTTGCTGGAGAAGGTGCGAATGCGGAACAGGTCCAGGCGCACCACGGCACGCGGGTGCGTGCGCTCGACGCGGATGAAGGCGATGACGAGCACCACGCTCAACAGCAGCAGGCCGGCGCCGGTGAGCGTTGTCGGCGATGCGAGCCCGAACTGCAGCACGGCGGCGGCCGTGGCGAAGAGCAGCGCACCGCCCCAGTCCATGCCGCGTGGCGTGAGGTGCAGTTCGCGCGGGAAGTCGGGCAGGAAGCGGCGCACCGCGAACACACCCCAGATACCGAACGGCAGGTTCACCCAGAACACGCTGCGCCAGTCGAACACGGCGGTGAGCAGGCCACCGAGCGCCGGCCCCGCGAGGGTGCCCGCGGCGACCACGGACCCGATCATGCCGAGCGCCTGACCGCGTCGCTCCTGCGGGAAGGTGAGCGTGACGATGGCCATGACGTTCACCTGGATGATGGCACCGCCGACGCCCTGCAGGGCTCGAGCGACGAGCAGCAGTGCGAAGTTCGGCGCCATGGCCCCGAGCAGCGAGGCGATGGTGAAGATGGCGAGGCCGAGCGTGAGCATGCGTCGACGGCCGATGTAGCGCGTCACCTGCTCGATCGCGGGCAGCGTGCCGGTGATGACGAGCACGTACGCCGTCACCGCCCACTGCAGGCTCGCCAGCGGCAGGCCGAAGTCGTGCTGCATGAGCGGCAGCACCACGTTCACGATGGTGGAGTCGATATTCACCATGAGGGTGCCGGTGGTGGCCGCAGCGAACCCGAGGTAGAGGGCGCGATTGGAGATCGCGGGCGTGGTGCCGGTGGTCGTGGGGGTGGCCATGGGATGTCCTGTCATCGTGCAGTGGTGGTCGTCGGGTCGTCGGCGTCATCTGCCAGCAGCGCGGGCTCCAGACGGTCGAGCAGGCGCATGAGGTCGCGGTAGCCGCGGTCGCCGAGCACCTGCGCGAGGACGGCTTCGTTCTCGTCGACGATGGCCTGCACGCGTCGCGCAGCGGTACGGCCGTCAGCGGTGAGCCAGAGCGTGCGCAGCCGCTGATCGTCCGGGTCCGCCGCAGTGCGCACGAGCCCGCGGCGCTCGAGCGCGTCGACGGATCTGCGCACCTTCATCACCTCGCTGCCAAGCAGGCGCGTGAGGGGACGCAGCGCGATGCCCGGCGCCTCAACGAGTGCGCGCAGTACGGCCGCCTCACCGGTGGTGAGGTCGAGGGTCTGCAGCTGGCGCGCCCATTGCTGGCGACGCAGTCGGGCCACCCGGCTGATGCGGAAGCCCAGTGCCTCGGCGAGGGTGGGCGCGGTACGCGTGGACGTCATGCCAGCACCGTAGCGATTCGTAGCGGTCGCTACAAAATCGCATTGTGAGCGGACTGTGAGGATTGCGTGGCGTGTCGGTCTGCGTTGTGCGGGGCCTGTGCGGGGGCCGCCATGGCGGGGCAGCGATGGCACGCCTAGCATCGAAGCATGGACGGGACGAGCCCCCGCACCTCCCCCAGGCCGCTGCTCACGCTGCTCGGCTTCCCGGTGGTCGTGCCGTGGACGGCCTGGGTGGGCGTCGCCCTCATCGCCGCCGTGAATGCCGACAGCTTCCGCGCGCATGGCGGGATGGTGACGACCGTCGCCTACGCCGCGGGCCTCTACGCGACGATCCTGTTGCACGAACTGGCCCACGCGATTGTCGCGCGGGCGACGGGCCATCGCGTGCTCGGCATCGAACTCGGCGTCCTCGGCGGCGCCACCGCCTACCTACCGGAGGCGCACCCCAACCCCAAGCACGAACTGCGCGTGGCGGCAGCCGGCCCGCTCACGAGCCTCGCCGCGGGTCTGACGCTGCAGCTCGCCGCACATGGCGTGAACGCCGTCGGCGCGGCAAGCCTCGCCGTGCTGCTCGAGGCCCTCGGACTGATGAACGTGGTGCTCGCGGTGCTCAACCTGCTGCCAGCGTCGCCGCTCGACGGTGGCCACGTGAGCGAAGCGCTCGTGTGGCGCATCACGGGCTCGCGCAA
>JAKALQ010000097.1 GCA_021824095.1 Actinomycetes bacterium | reverse complement strand
ATCTTGATGAGCACGCCCTGCTCGCGCAGCGGCCGCAGGCGCTCGCCGAGGCGCAGCAGCCGCTCCGGGTCGAGCGAGGGCATCGAGATCTGCAGCACCGGGATGTCGGCCTCGGGGTACATGACCGCGAGCGGCACGTAGGCACCGTGGTCGAGGCCGCGGCCCGGCTGCTCCGCGACCGACTCGAGGCCGGTGAGGAGCGCGCGCACCGAGGCGGCCAGGTCGGGCGCGCCGGGGGCCGCGTACTGCTGGCGGTAGTAGCGCTCAGGGAAGCCGTAGAAGTCGTAGACGAGGGGCACCGTCGTGGTGGCGCCGATGGTGAGCGGGGCCGACTCCCAGTGGGCGCTCACGATGAGGATGGCCGTGGGGCGGGGCAGGGTCCCGGCCCAGGCGCCGAGTTCGGCTACCCAGCGGGCGTCGTCCTGCAGCGGGGGAGCGCCATGGCCGAGGTAGAGGGCGGGCATCACGGTGGTCATGAGTCGAGGCTAGCAGAAAGGTTGTTGCTTTAACTATTGCTACCGGGGCTCTGCGGATTCGGGGCGTGTACGGGGGTCACTCGAACACGACGGTGCGATTGCCGTTGGGGAACACCCGGTCCTCCGCGAACAGGCGGACGGCCCGCGCGAGGGCCAGGCGCTCGACGTCGCGGCCGATCTCGGCCAGGTCATCAGGGGTCTGGCGATGGGTGACCCGCCGCACCTCCTGCTCGATGATGGGGCCCTCGTCGAGGTCGGCCGTGACGAAGTGCGCGGTGGCGCCGATGAGCTTCACGCCGCGGGCATGGGCCTGGTGGTAGGGGCGTGCACCCTTGAACCCGGGCAGGAACGAGTGGTGGATGTTGATCGCGCGACCCTCGAGGGCGCGGCACGCGTCATCCGAGAGGATCTGCATGTAGCGCGCGAGCACCACAAGATCGACACCCAGGGCGTCCACCAGGGCGAGCAGGCTGGCCTCCTGTGCGGCCTTCGTCTCCTTCGTCACCGGCAGATGCTCGAAGGGGATCCCGTGACGCTCGGCGATCGGGCGGCAGGTCCCGTGGTTCGACACGATGCCGACGATCTCGACCGGCAGCTCGCCGGCTTCCCAGCGGTAGAGCAGGTCGACGAGGCAGTGGTCGTACTGCGACACCATGATGAGGATGCGCGGGTGTTCGTCGCTGCGGCGCAGCGCGATGGTGGCACCAAAGGGCTCCAGCGCCGCCTCGATCGCCGCGTGCACGCGCGTCGCATCGTCGTCGCCCGTGAAGCGGGTGCGGGCCAGGAATCGGCCGGTCTCGAGATCCGAGAACTGTTCCTGCTCCACGACGTTGCCGTCGGCGGCCACGATGCCGCCGCTCAGGGCGTGGATGATCCCGGGTCGGTCGATGCAGGTGATGCGCAGGATGTACTCGGCCATGGGTCCTCCCGGGTGCGGCGGCCCGTCACGGTATCGGGTCGGTCGTTTTGCGCGACGATCGGGCCGGTGGTGCCCGGTGCACGCCAAGCGGCGGGGTGATGACGCATCTCACACGGAAAGTCCGCCGGACGCGACGCATATCACACCCCGGCCATGGTCGGCGGGCTGGGGGCAGGGGTAACGTCGAATGCGTGCACAAGGGTCGGACGGCCCATGGGGGCCAGAGCCGTCGGGCGCAACGCTCGGCGTGGCTATGTGCCCTTTGGCCGTACGAGTTCGACCGTTCACCGGCGAGAATGCCGCTGTCCACCTGCGCTGAATGAGGGAACGACATGACGACAGCACCCACCACGAACGCCCGCCTCCTTGCCTGGGTGGAGGAGATCGCAGCCCTGACGAAGCCCGACGCGATTGTGTGGGCCGATGGCTCGCAGGCGGAGTGGGACCGTCTCACCCAGGCGCTCGTCGATGCCGGCACCTTCATCCGCCTCAACCCGGAGAAGCGGCCGAACTCCTTCCTCGCCCGCTCCAACCCGTCCGATGTGGCGCGCGTCGAGGACCGCACCTTCATCTGCTCCGAGCGCGAGGAGGACGCGGGCCCGACGAACAACTGGATGGCGCCCGACGCCATGCGGGCCACCCTGCAGCCCCTCTTCGACGGCTGCATGCGCGGGCGGACGATGTACGTCATCCCCTTCTCGATGGGGCCCATCGGGTCGCACATCGCGCAGCTGGGCGTCGAGATCACCGACTCGCCCTACGTGGTGCTCAACATGCGCATCATGACCCGCATGGGCACCGCTGCCCTCGATGCCATCGGTCCGGACGGCGACTGGGTGCGGTCCGTGCACAGCGTCGGCATGCCCCTCGTCGACGGGGCGACGGACGTGGTCTGGCCCTGCAGCGACACCAAGTACATCACCCACTTCCCGGAGACCCGCGAGATCTGGTCCTTCGGCTCGGGCTACGGTGGCAATGCCCTGCTGGGCAAGAAGTGCTTCGCCCTGCGCATCGCCTCGACCATGGGTCGAGAGGACGGCTGGCTGGCCGAGCACATGCTGATCCTCAAGCTCACGGCACCCGATGGCGACGTCCGCTACATCACCGGCGCCTTCCCGAGCGCCTGTGGCAAGACCAACCTCGCCATGCTGAACCCCACGATCCCCGGATGGAAGGTCGAGACCATCGGCGACGACATCGCCTGGATGCGCTTCGGCGCCGACGGCCAGCTGTACGCCATCAACCCGGAGGCCGGCTTCTTCGGTGTGGCGCCGGGCACGAGCATGGTGACGAACCCCAACGCCATGCTGAGCCTCGACGCCAACTGCATCTTCACCAACGTGGCCCTCACCGATGATGGCGACGTGTGGTGGGAGGGCATGACCTCCGAGCCCCCGGCGCACGTCATCGACTGGCGCGGCAACGACTGGACGCCGGAGACCGGGACCCCGGCCGCGCACCCGAACGCCCGCTTCACCGCGCCGGCGGCGCAGTGCCCGTCGATCGCGCCGAACTGGGAGGACCCGGCGGGCGTGCCGATCTCGGCCATGCTCTTCGGCGGGCGCCGTGCCACGAACGTGCCGCTCGTCACCGAGTCGCGTGATTGGGCGCACGGCGTGTTCCTCGGCGCCACCATCGCCTCCGAGCAGACGGCCGCTGCCGAGGGCACCGTGGGCGCACTGCGTCGCGATCCCTTCGCCATGCTGCCCTTCTGCGGCTACAACATGGCCGACTACTGGGGCCACTGGCTCACCATGGCCGAGCGCGCGGGCGCCAAGCTGCCGCGCATCTACCAGGTGAACTGGTTCCGCAAGTCCGCGGACGGCACCTGGCTGTGGCCCGGTTTCGGCGACAACAGCCGCGTGCTCGCGTGGATCGTGAAGCGCGTCTCCGGCAAGGTCGACGCCATCGAGACGCCGCTCGGCTACGCGCCCATGCCCGGTGACCTCGACCTCGAGGGCCTCGAGGTGACGCCCGAGCAGCTGGCCGAGTTGTTCGCCGTCGAACCCGAGCGCTGGCTTGCCGAGTGCGACCTCACGGCGGAGTACTTCGCGCGCTTCGGTGACCACGTGCCGGCCGAGCTGCGACAGGAGCTCGCGGCGCTGCGCGGACGCCTGCAGCGCGCCTAGCGATCGCGCCCACGGGCGCCTGACGGATGGGCGGGGTGCTGCACCACCCCGCCCATCCGTTCGCCTATCCGAACATCGTTGCTGAACGCTCAGTACGAATCGGTTCGACACCCTCGACGCACCACGATTCCCGCGCACCGGATCGCTAGCGTCGTCGCATGCCCCGACCGGTTGCCTCGCTGTCGTTGCGCCCCGCGTGGCGCCTCGAGCAGGCACTCGTTGCGGTGGTGGGCGCCGCCGTGCTCCTCGACGCGCTGCCCGCCTTCGCCCCCGGGGTCGCCCTCCCCGCCGAGCACCTGCGGATGGCGGCGTTCATCCTCGCCGCCGCATGCCTGATCGCGGTCGCCGGACGACGACGGGTCGTGTGGTGGGGCTGGGTCCTCGTTGCACTCGCGATGGTGCTCTATGCGGCGGGCACGGTGCTGTGGCGCGGGCTGCCGCTGCCGAAGGCGTCGATCGGCATCGACGGCCTCTGGGCGACGGGCTCGCTGCTCCTCGTCCTGGGCATCCTCGCCCTCCTGCTGCGGCACCTCCCGTCACTGCACCGGGCCGTGCGCGTCGACCTCGCACTGGTGACGAGTGGCCTCTTCGCGGTCACAGCTGCAGGCGCCGCTGCCGTCGTCAGCGCCTTCGGTGGGCTGTCCACGGGCTGGGTGCTGGACGCTGGGCTGCTCTTCGGTGACATCCTGCTGCTGAGCATCGCCATCAGCGTCACCCACGCGCTGCGCTGGCGTCCGCCGCTTGCCGTGCGATGGATCGTGCTCGCGATCATCGTGCACGTGGCGACCGACCTCGCCTATGCCATCGCCGCACTCCGCGGCACCTACCGCAGCGGCGGTCCACTCGACCTCGGCTGGGTGGTGGCAGCCTTCCTGCTCTGCCTGGCCGCGGTCACGCCGGACGCTGCAGCGCCGACGACGCCGGCGCGCACGTCCGCACAGACGACGATGCCCGCCGGCATGATCGTCGCTGCCGCGATGGTGCTGCTCGTGCCGCTGCAGGGGCAGCTCGGGCTGCTCGCCAAGGCCGTCGGCGTCATCACCGTGCTGCTCGCCGTGCTGCGCATGGACGGTGCCGTGCGCTGGGCCACGGCCCTTGCCGACCAGTTGCGGGTGGCGCGCGCGGATGCCCTCACGGGCTTGCCGAATCGACGCGCCATCCAGGCGCTGGCCGCAAGTGAGCTGGCGGGCGCTGCCTTCATCGCCCTCGACCTCGATGGCCTCACGGACATCAATGCCCGCCACGGCACCGATGCCGGTGACCAGGTGCTCGTGCAGGCGGCCCACCGCCTGCGCGAACGCGTGGAGGAGGGCGACATCGTGGCTCGCATCGGCGGCGATGACTTCGGCGTCGTGGTGCGCGACGTCGAGCATCGGTCCGTCGAGCGCATCGCCGAGCAGCTCGTCATGGCCCTGGAGGTCGAGCTCCCAGCGGAGTCCGTGACGGTGCGCGTGTCTGCGTGCGCGGGCATCTCCGGGCGCACAGCGGAACCTCGCGAGCCCGAGCAGCTCATGGCCGAGGCCGATGTGGCGCTCAAGGAGGCCAAGCGCATCGGCACCGGCATCGTGCGCACCTACACGGGCAGCACCGGCGAGCGCTCGCAGGAACGGCTGCGCGTGCGCGCTGAGATCAAGGAGGCCTTCCGCGCCGGCGGCGAGGCCTTCGTGCCGTACTTCCACCCCATCACGAGCGTGGAGGACGGCAGCATCCTCGCCGTCGAGACCCTCGTGCGCTGGCATCGCGACGGCGAGGTGTGGACGCCCGGACGCTTCATCCCGGAGGTCGAGCAGTCGGGCAGCATGGGCCAGCTCACCGAGCGCATGCTGCACGCGAGCCTCGCGCAGTTGCGCGCGGCAGCCCTGCCCATCCCCGCCACGGTGAACGTGCCGCCGGACCTCGTGAACGCCGCACTGCCCGCGTTGGTCCGTCGGGCCCTCGAGGCATCCGGTTCGTCAACTGAGCAGCTCATCATCGAGATCACCGAGGACGCCATCATGCGCAACCCGGCCGCCGCAGCGGCCGTCCTGCGGGAGCTCCGCGACGAGGGGGTGCGCGTGCTCCTCGACGATTTCGGCACCGGCTGGTCCGGGCTGTCGTC
>JAKALQ010000096.1 GCA_021824095.1 Actinomycetes bacterium | reverse complement strand
GCGACCAGACAGGCCAGCTGTGGCAGTTGTCGGGGGCGCGCTGGACCGCCAGTGAGCTCGGCACGTCCCCGCGCTACCAGTTCTAGCCCGCCAGCCCCCGGGCCCAACCCGTCCCGGCGGCCCGCCGGCCCCGCCCCGCCCCGCCCCGCCAGCCCTGCCCCGCCCCGCCAGCTCGCCAACCCCCGGACGGCGTTCCGCTTTCTAATGCATGGGCGGTACGGCAACCGCTCATGCATCAGAAAGCGGAACGCCAAGGGCGTGACGGGGCCATCGGGCGGGTCACCGTGGGTGTGACCGCACAGCCCGTTGTTGTCCCTGCGCGCGGGGGTGGGTGTGACCGCGCAGCACTTCGTTGTCCCTGCGCACGGGGGTGGGTGTGACCGCGCGGGGGTGGGTGTGACCGCGCGCGGCCGGTCGTTGTGGCCGCCGCGTGCCGAGGGCCCGATGACGGTGGTCGGTGCGTCGTTGTCGGGGGTGGGTGTGACCGCGCAGCCCGTCGTTGTCCCTGCGCGCGGGGGTGGGTGTGACCGCGCGGGGGTGGGTGTGACCGCGCGTGGCCTCGTTGTGGCCGCCCCGCGCCGATGGCCCGATGGCGGTGGTCGGTGCGTCGTTGTCGGTGGTGGTCGCCAGCATGCGGGCATGACCGCGTTGCTTGATGTGCTGCTTGCGCCACCACGCTGCCTCGGGTGCGCCGAGCCGGGACGGCCCTGGTGCGCCCGCTGCGCCGCCAGCGTCCGCGGTACCCCCATCCGACGTCAGCTCGGCATGCCGGTGCTCGCAGTGCACCGGTTCGACGGGCCGCTCCGACGGGCGATCATCGCGTGGAAGGAGGAGGCGCGCGCCGACGCCCGCCTGCTCGTGCAGGTCTGGCTGTCGGCTGCCCTCGGCCCCCTGCTCGAGGCCCTGCCGGATGCGCCCGTCGTGCCCATCCCCTCCTCACCCGCGGCCGAGCGGCGTCGCGGTGCCCGTCCACTCGTCGCGCTGCTCGCCCGAGTGTGCCCTGAGCGCCTGCAGCCCGACCTGCTGCAGGCGGCGGGCGCTCGAGCCGACCAGGCCGGACTCGACCGGGCCGAGCGGGCCCGCAACATGGCTGGCGCCTTCCGGTGGGCGGGCAGCGCCGGGCCAGCCCCGATCGTCGTGGACGACATCCTCACGACGGGCGCCACCATGCATGCCGCAGCCGTCACACTCCGCGCCGCCGGCGTCACCGACGCGGTCGGGCTCGCGCTGGCGTGGCGGCCAGCGGGGACCCTGTTGCATGTCGGGCCCGCGAGTTAGGTTGGGATCGTCGACGAAGGAGGTTCACCATGAACACCAACGACCTACAGCAGCCGGATGTCGTCGTTCGCGGCAGGCATCTCGACCTTGGCGAGTTCTGGGTTGAGCATGTGCGCGAGAAGACCGTGGCCCTTGCCCGCTTCGGCCTCGACATCACCGGATTCGACGTCGAGGTGAACCACGAGACCAACCCACGCCAGTCCTCGCAGGCCTGGCAGGTGGAGATCTCGGCCTTCACCCACGCCGAGCCCTTGCGCGCGAAGGGTGCGGGCGACAAGGCCGAGGTGGCCTTCGAGCGCGCCCGCGAGACCCTCGAGCAGCAGTTGCGCCGCAAGGCCAAGCGCCGCCGCTGGTCGCGGCACGGCAACGGTGCCACGGCGAAGGTGGCGAGGCTCCTGCGCGGCTGATCTGCGCTCTCCGCGTGCTGTGCGCGAGGTTCCCGTGCGGGGCCTCGCGCACACTCGCATCAGGGGGTCACCATGGAACAACCGTCACTGCTCGATGCCACGAACCGGCTGCTCGTCATCGGGGCACCCATCGTCGTCGAGGGGCTGCGCAGCATCGGCTGCGACATCGTGGCGACGAGCGGGTTCCTGGTGCAGCTGCCCCAGCTTGTCGTGCGCTACGGACCCGACCTTGTGCTCGTGCACGTCGACGGGGCCATCGCCGAGGTCGTGCCCGACGTGCTGCAGCGGGTGCGCGAGCGCATGCGCCGTCTGCGCATCGTCGTCATGCTCCCCACTGCGGCACGCGGCCTCGACCTGCAGTCCGCCCTCGACGCCCTCGACGTCGAGGTGCTCGCCCATGACTGTGAGCCGGACCTGCTGCGCGATGTGCTCGGCGTGCTGCCGAGCGCGCCTCCCGTGGCCGTGACCGTGCGCGAACTGCAGGTGCTGCAACTCGCTGCCGAGGGGCTCACGAACCGGGCCATCGGCCAGCGCCTGGGCCTGCGTGAGAACACCGTGAAGAACTACCTGCGTCGGGTGCACGAGAAGTTCGGCGTGCGCTCCCGCACCGAGGCAGTCATGGCCGCCGCCCGCGCCGGCTACCCGGTGCTGCCGCCGCACTGACGGTGTCGGCGAGGGCCGACTGTGCCGCGCTCGTGATGCGACGGGCCATGGCGGCCGACGGTGCCGCCTCCACGCGCACCCGCGTGCAGCCCACCCAGGTGGCCGCCTCCGCCAGTGCCGACGCGATCGCCTGCTCGCCGTCGGAGTCGTGGAGGGTCACCTGCCGCGCCACCAGCACGCCGTCCTCCCGCGCCGGGTCGATGCGGCCGACGATGCGATCGCCGTGCAGCACCGGCATGGCGAAGTAGCCATGCGTGCGCAGGTGCCGGGGCGTGTAGGCCTCGATGCGCATGCGCACCCCGAACAGCCGCTCGAGGCGGGGCCGGTACCAGATGAGGGGGTCGAAGGGGCTGAGGGCCACGGTGCGGCTGCCGGGCGACCGCGGGATGCGGCGCAGCGCGTCCGGGTCGGCGAGCCACGGCATGCCCTCCACGAGCACCTCGGCAATGCGCCCCTCCGCGATGAGGTCCGCGAGCACCGCGCGCACCACACCGGCGCCGGCGTGCTGCGTCGACGCCCCACCACCGCCGAGGCGGTGCACGTCGAGCAGGTCATCGCGGGTGCCCACGCCGAGCAGGCGCATGGAGCGCACCAGCAACTCGCGCACACAGTCCTCGTCGGACGGGCCCAGCACGCCGTCGACGTCCACCCACGACGGGTTCACCTGCTGCGGGACGGCACGCTCGGCCAGGTCGTACACCCGACGCCAGGCCCGACGCTCGGTGACCACGACATCGCCGGTGGCGAGCATCCACTCGAGGGCGTCCTTGGCGGCGGACCAGCGCCACCAGCCCGGCTCGCTGCGTGCCCCGCCGAGGTCGGTGGCGGTGCTTGGCCCCCGATCGCGCAGTTCGGCATGGACGCGGGCGACGACCTCGGGATCAGCGCCCCACCGCTCCGGTCGCCTCGCGAAGGCACGACGACGGAAGGCGAACAGCGGGTACGTCGTCATGGGGAGGATGCAAGCCGCATGCGACCAGTACTCGAAGGCCCGCCCGGCGCCCCAGTAGGCGTGTTCGACGGCATCGCGGGGGACGGCGCCGGCACGGGCGTACGCCACGAGCTCGTGGGAGCGGGCGAGGACGGCGATGGTGTCCAGCTGCACCGCCCCGAGCCGCTCCAGGACGTCGGCGGGGCCCGACGCGCGGCGACGGTCGAGGTCGGCGGCCCGGATCGCGATGCGGGCCGCATCCAGCCGGCTGAGGTCCGCGCTGCGCATGGGCTGACGCTAGCGCCGTTCGTCGCGCCACCCCCGCATCACGGAAAGGTTACGATGGTGCGAACGCCTACGAAGGGTGACCACGTGTCCGTCATCGACAAGCTGCTCCGTGCCGGCGAGGGCAAGATCGTGCGCCGCCTCGAGGGCATGGCGAAGCAGGTCAACGCCCTCGAGGAATCGATGCTGCCGCTGACCGACGCCGAGCTGCGCGGGCTCACCGTCGAGTTCCGCACCCGGCACGCGAACGGCGAGTCGCTCGACGACCTCCTGCCGGAGGCCTTCGCCGCGGTGCGCGAGGCCGCCAAGCGCACGCTGGGCCAACGGCACTACGACGTGCAGCTCATGGGTGGTGCGGCCCTGCACCTCGGCAACATCGCCGAGATGCGCACCGGTGAGGGCAAGACGCTCGTTGCCACGCTGCCCTCGTACCTCAATGCCATCGCCGGCAAGGGCGTGCACGTCGTCACCGTGAACGACTACCTCGCCGAGCGCGATGCGGAGTGGATGGGACGCATCCATCGCTTCCTCGGCCTCGAGGTGGGCGTCATCCTCGCGAACATGGACCCGGCGGAGCGCCGCCTCGCCTACGCCGCCGACATCACGTACGGCACCAACAACGAGTTCGGCTTCGACTACCTGCGCGACAACATGGCCTGGTCGGGCGAGGAGCTCGTGCAGCGCGGGCACTTCTTCGCCGTCGTCGATGAGGTGGACTCCATCCTCATCGACGAGGCGCGTACCCCGCTCATCATCAGCGGACCATCGGACGAGACCGGCTCGCTCTACCCGCAGTTCGCCACCCTCGCGATGCGCCTCCGTCCCGGCACCGACTACGAGGTGAACGAGAAGAAGCGCACGGCCGGCATCCTCGAGGAGGGCATCGGCCGCGCCGAGGAGTGGCTCGGCATCGACAACCTGTACGAGTCGGTGAACACGCCGCTCATCGGCCTGTTGAACAACGCCATCAAGGCCAAGGAGCTGTTCAAGCGCGACCGCGACTACGTCGTGATGAACGGCGAGATCCTCATCGTCGACGAGCACACCGGCCGCATCCTCGCCGGTCGTCGCTACAACGACGGCATGCACCAGGCCATCGAGGCCAAGGAGGGCGTGGAGATCAAGGGCGAGAACCAGACGCTCGCCACCATCACGCTCCAGAACTACTTCCGCCTGTACGAGAAGCTCGGTGGCATGACGGGCACCGCCATGACCGAGGCGGCGGAGTTCAACCAGATCTACAACCTCGGTGTCGTGCCGATCCCGACCAACCGCCCCATGGTGCGCATGGACCAGCCCGACCTCGTGTACCGCACCGAGCAGGCCAAGCTCAATGCCGTCATCGAGGACATCGTCGAACGCCACGCGCAGGGCCAGCCGGTGCTCGTCGGCACCACGAGCGTGGAGAAGAGCGAGCAGCTGTCGTCGATGCTGCGCAAGCGCGGGGTGCCCCATCAGGTGCTCAACGCCAAGCACCACGAGCGTGAGGCGGCCATCGTCGCGCAGGCCGGCCGCAAGGGTGCGGTGACGGTGGCAACAAACATGGCCGGCCGCGGCACCGACATCATGCTCGGCGGCAACCCCGAGGCCATCGCGCGCGCGGTGCTCGCGCAGCGCAACCTCAACCCCGTCGACACCCCGGAGGAGTACGAGGCAGCCTGGCCTGAGGCGCTCAGCGCCGCCACGGCCTCCGTCGCTGCGGAGCACGACGAGGTGGTGGCCCTCGGCGGCCTCTACGTGCTCGGCACCGAGCGGCACGAGAGCCGCCGCATCGACAACCAGCTGCGTGGCCGCTCCGGCCGCCAGGGCGACCCGGGCGAGACCCGCTTCTACCTGTCGCTGCAGGACGACCTCATGCGCCTGTTCAAGGCCGACATGGTCGACTCCTTCCTGCGTCGCTTCAACGTGCCGGACGATGTGCCGATCGAGGCGAAGATGGTGACGAACGCCATCAAGTCCGCCCAGACCCAGGTCGAGGCGCAGAACTTCGAGATCCGCAAGAACGTGCTGAAGTACGACGAGGTGCTCAACCGTCAGCGCCTCGTCGTGTATGGCGAGCGCC
>JAKALQ010000022.1 GCA_021824095.1 Actinomycetes bacterium | reverse complement strand
CACGCCCCGTGAATGGCACGGCCGAGGTCGCCCAGGTGGCCACCATCTCGTGCCGTGACGCCAACCTCGGCGGCCTCATTGCCGAGGCCTTCGACCACGTCGGCAAGGACGGCGTGATCTCCACCGAGGAGGCCTCCACGATGGGGCTCGCCCTCGAGTACACGGAGGGCATGCAGTTCGACAAGGGCTACATCTCGGCCTACTTCGTCACCGACCAGGAGCGCATGGAGTGCGTCCTCGACGACCCCTACATCCTGCTCGTCGCCGGCAAGGTGTCGAACATCCAGGAGCTGCTGCCGGTCCTCGAGAAGGTCTCGCAGACGGGCAAGCCGCTGCTCATCATCGCCGAGGACGTCGAGGGTGAGGCGCTGTCCACGCTCGTCGTGAACCGCATCCGCGGCATCTTCACGTCCGCCGCGGTGAAGGCCCCGGCCTTCGGTGACCGCCGCAAGGCCATCCTCCAGGACATCGCGATCCTCACCGGTGGCCAGCTCATCGCCCCCGAGGTCGGGCTCAAGCTCGATCAGGCCGGCCTCGACGTGCTCGGCAAGGCCCGACGTGTCGTCATCACGAAGGACGACACGACCATCGTCGATGGCGCCGGCTCGGCCGACGACGTTGCTGGTCGTGTGGCGCAGATCAAGAGCGAGATTGAGCGCACCGACTCCGACTGGGACCGCGAGAAGCTGCAGGAGCGGCTGGCGAAGCTCGCCGGCGGCGTGTGCGTCATCCGTGCTGGTGCCGCCACCGAGGTCGAGATGAAGGAGATCAAGTTCCGCATCGAGGACGCCATCAACGCCACGCGTGCCTCGCTTGAGGAGGGCATCGTCGCCGGCGGCGGCGTCGCCCTGCTGCAGGCGGGCAAGGTGCTCGACGGTGGCATTGGCCTCGCGGGAGATCAGGCCATCGGTGCCGAGATCGTGCGCGCGTCCCTTGGCGCCCCGCTGTTCTGGATCGCGGAGAACGCCGGCGCCAACGGTCACGTCGTGGCCTCGAAGGTGGCGGAGTCCGGTCTCGGCTACAACGCGGCGACGGGCCAGTACGTCGACCTCGTCGCCGATGGCGTCATCGACCCGGTGAAGGTCACGCGCTCGGCGCTTGAGAACGCCGCCTCGATTGCGAGCATGCTCCTCACCACGGAGGCGCTCGTCGTCGAGAAGCCCGAGGAGCATGAGGAGGCGGCCGGCCACGGTCACTCCCACGGCCCGGGCGGTCACACGCACTGATGCACGACCCGGAGGGGCGCCCCGCAGCAGCGGGGCGTCCCTCCGTCGTGTGCGGGCCGGTTCCGAGGGGACGCGCGGCTGCCCACGCCCGCACCGGCGCCCCGTCATCGGCCCGCGCGTAGGCTCCGCCCATCATGTGGAAGGGCTTCGGCGCGACGGGTCTCATCGCCGCCTTCCTGCTCTCTGCCGGTGAGCGGACCGCCCTGGCGCAGCGGGTCGGTCCCGTCCTCGTCTTCCTCGTCGCCGTCACCGTGCTCGCCGACATCGCGGCGCTTGCCGGAGTCTTCGACGCGCTCGCCGCTGCTGCCACCCGCGCAGGCCGCGGACACACCCGGTGGCTGTTCGTGCTGCTCATGGTGCTCGCCACGGGCACGACGATCCTCTTCAGCCTCGACACGACGGCCGTCCTCGTGACGCCGATCGTCATCGCAGTGGCGCGCTCGATCGACGTGCCCGCCTGGCCCTTCGCTCTCGCCGTGCTGTGGCTCGCGAACACGGGCAGCCTGCTGCTGCCCGTCTCGAACCTCACGAACCTGTTGGCCATGCACGGACTCGGGCTCGCAACCCACGACTACACGGTGCGCATGTGGCGCCCGGCGCTCGTCGCGATCGGCGTCACCATGCTCGCCCTCCTGCTGCTGTTCCGCCGTGTGCTCGCGGGACGCCACCGCATGCCCCCACGGCCACAGCCGCATGATCGGGTGTTCCTCGTGGGGGCCGGGCTCGCCATCGCCTGCTTCGTTGCCCTGCTCGCGGCGAACGCGACGCCGGCGCTGGCAGCCGGCATCGCTGCCGGCCTCGCCCTTGCCGTGGCCGTGGTGCGCGGGCACCCGTCGCAACTGCGATCGCTCTTCCCGTGGCGCCTCATCGTGACAACGGTGGGCATGTTCCTCACCGTCGCCGCGGTGGCGGACCTGGGGCTCCGTGGCCTTGTCATGCACCTGCTCGGTGGGCATCCCACAGCGCTTGCGGTGGCGGCCGGGTCGGCGGCGCTGGCGAACGTGCTGAACAACCTGCCGGCGTACCTGCTCGTGGAGCAGGTGGTGCCCCACGCGCAGTTGCCGGCCGTGCTCCTCGGCACCAACCTCGGGCCCATCGTGCTGCCCTGGGCGTCCCTGGCCACGCTGCTGTGGGCTGAACGGGTGCGGCGTGCCGGCGAGCAGGTGCAGTGGCGCACCGTCATGTTCGCGGGAGCCGTGCTGGCACCGCTCCTCATCGTCAGCAGTGTGCTGGCCCTGCCGTCCGCTTGAGCAGTCGCGCAGCCGGGTGCCCCCTCCGGCCGGACCGGCCCCGTCCGTGGGGCAAATAGACTTGGGTCCTCGCGGGAAGGGCGCACATGGATTTCTCTCTGCTCGGCCAGGACGACGCCTTCGCTCAGAAGTTCGGGCTGCTCGGCCTCACCTACGACGACGTGCTACTGCTGCCGGACGAGAGCCGGGTTGTGCCGAGCGAGGTCGACACCGCAACCCGACTCTCGCGCAACATCACCTTGCGCATCCCCCTCGTGTCCTCGGCGATGGACACCGTCACCGAGGCGCGCATGGCGATCGCGATGGCCCGACAGGGCGGCGTCGGCGTACTGCACCGCAACCTCTCGATCGACGACCAGGCCGGGCAGGTCGACCTCGTGAAGCGCTCCGAGGCCGGCATGATCACAAATCCCGTCACCTGCCTCGCCCACCACACCCTCGCCGAGGTCGATCGCCTCTGCGGCCGCTACCGCATCTCCGGCGCACCCGTCGTCGATGAGGACGGCGTGCTCATCGGCATCGTCACCAACCGCGACATGCAGTTCGAGGACGATCGCAACGCGCTCGTGCGCGACGTCATGACCCCCATGCCGCTCATCACCGCACCCGTCGGCGTCACGAGCGACGAAGCCCTCGCCCTCATGCGCAAGCACAAGGTCGAGAAGATCCCGATCGTCGATGACGCGGGCCGCCTCAAGGGCCTCATCACCGTGAAGGACTTCGTGAAGTCCGATCGCTACCCCAACGCCACGAAGGACGCCGAGGGCAGGCTCGCTGTCGGCGCCGCGGTGGGTGTCGGCGAGGACGCCTTCGCCCGCGCCATGGCCCTCGTCGAGGCCGGCGTCGACTTCGTCGTCGTCGACACGGCACACGGCCACTCGGTCGCGGTGGCGGACATGGTGGCGAAGATCAAGGCCAACTCGTCCATCGACGTCATCGGCGGCAACATCGCCACAGCAGCCGCTGCGCAGGCGCTCATCGATGCCGGCGCGGATGCCGTGAAGGTGGGCGTCGGTCCGGGCTCCATCTGCACCACCCGCGTGGTGGCCGGTGTCGGCGTGCCCCAGGTGACGGCGATCTTCAGTGCCGCCCAGGCCGCGCGCAAGGCCGGTGTCCCCGTCATCGGTGATGGTGGCCTGCAGTACTCGGGCGACATCGCGAAGGCCATCGTGGCCGGCGCCGACACCGTCATGCTCGGGTCGCTGCTCGCGGGCTGCGAGGAGGCGCCGGGTGACGTGGTGTTCGTCAACGGCAAGCAGTTCAAGACCTATCGCGGCATGGGCTCCCTTGGTGCGATGCAGAGCCGTGGTCAGGCACGTTCCTACTCGAAGGACCGCTACTTCCAGGACGACGTGCTCTCCGACGACAAGCTGGTGCCGGAGGGCGTCGAGGGCCAGGTGCCGTACCGCGGACCGCTCTCGGCCGTCGCCCACCAGCTCGTCGGCGGCCTGCGCGCCTCCATGGGCTACGCCGGCACGGGCACCATCCCCGAGTTGCAGGCGCGTGGTCGCTTCGTGCGCATCACGGCCGCGGGGCTCAAGGAGAGCCACCCCCACGACGTGCAGATGACCGTCGAGGCACCGAACTACCACGGACGCTGAGAGGCGCGCATGACGACCATCCAGATCGGCCGCTCCAAGACAGCGTCCGTGTCGTACTCCTTCGACGACGTCGCCCTCGTGCCGATGAAGCGCGTGCGCGACGCGGAGGACGTGACACTCTCCTGGCGCATCGACGCGTACGAGTTCGACCACCCCATCGTCATGGCCCCCATGGACTCCGTGGCCTCGCCTGCGACCATCATCGAGTACTCGCGCCTCGGTGGCCTCGCCATCCTCGACCTCGAGGGGTTGTGGACGCGCATCGAGGACCCCATGGCGGCACTCGCGTCCGTCGCCACGGGACCCGACAGCGTGCGGCGTCTGCAGGAGCTGTACTCCACGCCCGTCGACCCGGATCTCATGGTGCAACGCGTGCGCGAACTGCGCGACGCCGGCGTCACTGTCGCGGGTGCGCTCTCACCGCAGCAGGTGCTGCGCTTCCATGACGCGGTCATCGCGGCCGGCTGCGACATCTTCGTCATCCGTGGCACCACGGTGAGTGCCGAGTTCGTCTCGGAGACGCGGGAGTCGCTGAACCTCAAGGACTTCATCTACCAGCTCGACACCCCCGTCATCGTCGGTGGTGTGGCGTCGTACAAGGCGGCCCAGCACCTCATGCGTGCCGGTGCCGCTGGCGTACTCGTCGGCTTCGGTGGCGGTGCCACTCACACCACGCGCAGCGTGCTCGGCGTGCGGGTGCCCATGGCGACGGCCGTCTCCGAGGTCGCGGCGGCCCGCCGCGACTATCTCGAGGAGTCCGGCGGACGCTACGTGCAGGTCATCGCCGACGGCGCCATGGGCCGCAGCGGCGACATGGCGAAGGCCATCGCCTGCGGCGCCGACGCGGTCATGGTGGGCTCGCCGCTCGCGCGTGCTGCCGAGGCACCCGGACGCGGCCGCCACTGGGGTCGGGAGGCGGTGCTCGCCGACCTGCCGCGTGGGGAGGTGGCAGAGCTCGGCACCGTCGGCACGCTCGAGGAGATCGTCCTCGGCCCGTCGCACACTGCCGATGGCACCATGAACCTCACGGGCGCCCTGCGCAAGGCCATGGCCACCTGCGGCTACACCTCGCCCAAGGAGTTCCAGCGCTGCGAGCTCATCGTCGATCGCGCCTGACATCGTCCCACTGCCACCACCGGCTGCTGGACGACGCCAGGGTGCCGTGGGTCGCATGGGCCTGACCGGTCGCGGGTCGGGCAGCACCGACCGTGACCGTCCGGCTACCCTCGCGCCATGAGCCAAGGAGCGCTGAGGCGGCCGGGCCTCGATGCGGCGCAGGTGGAGCGCTGGTTGTCACTCGTCTGCGCCAGCCCGGATGCGCATCGCACCACGCAGCGCTCACCCCTCGATCTCGAGCCCACGATCACGGTGCCGCACTCCACGGAGGACGACGTCGATCGGGCCTTCGCTGATGCGCATGCGGCGCAGCAGCGATGGGCTGCCACGTCGATGCGCGAGCGGGCGCGCGTCCTGCGCCGCTTCCATGACCTCGTCCTCGATCGTCAGGCCCTGCTGTGCGATGTCATCCAATGGGAGAACGGCAAGGCGCGCACGCATGCCATGGACGAGGTGCTCGACGTCGCCCTCGTGAGCCGCTACTACGCCCGTCGCAGCGCCCGCCTGCTGGCTCCGAAGCGCCGACGGGGGGCCTTCCCACTCGTCACCCGCACCTGGGAGCTGCGCGCGCCGAAGGGCGTGGTTGCCGTCATCTCGCCGTGGAACTACCCCCTCGACATCGGGGTCACTGACCTCATCCCCGCGGTGATGGCCGGCAATGGTGTCGTGTGGAAGCCGGACCTGCAGACCATGCTCACCGCCCTCATCGCACTCGACCTGCTGCATGCGGCGGGGTTGCCGCGCGGCCTGGTGCAGGTGGTGGCAGGGGAGGGGCCCGTCGTCGGACCCATGCTCGTCGACCGCGGCGACTACGTGCAGTTCACGGGCTCCACCAACACCGGCCGCACCGTCGCCGCGCGGGCGGCTCAGCGGCTCGTCGGCTGCTCGCTGGAACTCGGTGGCAAGAACGCCTGCATCGTGCTGCCCGACGCCGATCTGACGAAGGCCGTCGACATCGCGTTGCGCGGGGCCTTCGTGAACGCGGGTCAGCTGTGCATCGGCACCGAACGCATCTTCGTGCACGAGCTCATCGCCGATGCGTTCCGATCGGCGCTCGCCGCGGCGGCGCGCGACCTCACCCTCGGTGCCAATATCGGCTGGGGATCGGCCATGGGGCCGCTCATCTCGCCCGCCCAGTTCGCCCGTGCCGAGGCCCATGTGCGCAATGCCTTCGACAAGGGCGCCGACCTCCTCGTCGGCGGTCGGCCACGCCCCGAGTTGGGGCCGCTCGTGTACGAGCCCACGGTGCTGCTCAATGTCGCCGAGGGCATGGAAGCCCATCGCAATGAGACCTTCGGGCCGGTCGCGTCGCTCTATGTGTGGCGCGACGAGGACGAACTCGTGCAACGCGTGAATGACACCGAGTACGGCCTCAGTGCCTCGATCGTCACGCCGAGCGTGCGTCACGCGCGTGCCCTGGCGGCACGCCTGCGCGTCGGTGGCGTGAACATCAACGAGGCCTTCGGTGCGGCCTATGCCAGCATCGATGCACCCATGGGTGGGATGCGTGCCAGCGGCCTCGGGCGTCGCCACGGTGCCGAGGGCCTGCTGAAGTACACGGAGGCACAGACCATTGCGGCGCAACGGGTCCTGCCACTCGCCCCGGGTCGCTTCACCGACGAGCAGTGGGCGCGCGTCGCCACGCTCGCGCTGCGCATCCTCAAGACGCTCAGGTTCCGGTGATCCCATGCACTTCGATGTCGTCATCATCGGATCTGGCTTCGGCGGCTCGGTGTCCGCCCTGCGCCTCACCGAGAAGGGCTATCGCGTCGCCGTCCTCGAGGCAGGCCGACGATTCGCGGACGATGCGTTCCCCGCAACTTCGTGGCAGCTGCGCCGCTTCCTCTTCGCGCCCCGGCTGGGCATGACGGGAATCCAGCGCATCCACGTGCTCCCCGACAGCGTCGTGCTCGCCGGTGCCGGTGTCGGTGGCGGATCACTGGTGTACGCCAACACCCTGTACACGCCACCGGACAGCTACTTCGACGACCCCCAATGGCGGCACATCACCGATTGGCGTGCCGAGCTCGCCCCCTGGTACGACCAGGCGTCCCGCATGCTCGGGGTCGTCGACAACCCGTTCCTGTCCCCAAGCGATGTGGCCATGCGCACGGTGGCCGAGCGCCGCGGCGTCGGCCACACCTTCCGGCTCACGCCCGTCGGCGTGCACTTCGGTGCCGGCCCCGGCGTCGAGCAGCCGGATCCGTTCTTCGGGGGTGTGGGTCCGGCCCGACGCGGCTGCACGAACTGCGGCGAGTGCATGACCGGCTGCCGACACAACGCCAAGAACACCCTCCCGAAGAACTACCTCGGGCTGGCGGAACAGGCCGGCGCACAGGTGTTCCCCCTCACGACGGTCACGGCCATCCGGCAGGACGCCCGGGGGGTGTGGCGCATCGATGCGCGTCGCACCGGTGTGTGGGGTCGCCACCTGCGGTTCAGTGCGGATCAGGTGATCGTGGCCGCGGGCACCTACAACACCCAGAAGCTGCTGCACCGCATGCGGGACGATGGGATCCTGCCGCGCCTGTCGCCGATGTTGGGCGAGTTGTCGCGCACGAACGACGAGTCACTCGTCGGGGCCGTGTTCCCGCGTTCCACCACCACCGACTTCAGCGCCGGCAGCGCCATCACCTCGTCCTTCCACCTCGACGAGCAGACGCATGTGGAGCCGGTGCGCTACGGCCATGGCTCGAACGCGATGGCGCTGCTGCAGACCTTCCTCACGAACGGACGCACTCCGGCGCACTCTCGCCGTCAGTGGGTGCGGCAGGTGCTCCTGCATCCGCGCACCTTCGCGCGGCTCCTCGACGCCCGGCGCTGGAGTGAGCGCACGATCATCGCGCTCGTCATGCAGAACACGCCGTCGTCGTTGCACCTGTTCGGTCGCCGTGGTCGATTCGGGTGGCGCCTGTCGTCACGCAATGACGAGCGCAGCCCCAACCCGACCTTCATCCCGGGAGCGCAGGACGTCGCGCGTGACCTCGCCGACCTGCATGGAGGCGTGCCGGCCGGCACGCTCGTCGACCTCTTCGGGGCGCCGATCACCGCACACTTCCTCGGCGGATGCGTCATCGGCGATGCGCCGGAACGTGGCGTCATCGACCCCTACCACCGTGTCTGGGGCTACCCGACCCTCCATGTCGTCGATGGCGCCGCGGTGACGGCGAACCTGGGCGTGAACCCGTCGCTCACCATCACCGCGCAGGCGGAGCGAGCGATGTCGTTGTGGCCGAATCGGGGCGAGGCCGATCCGCGTCCGGAACAGGGCGAGGCCTACCGACGGATGCATGCCGTCCCGCCCCGCCAACCCGTCGTTCCCGCAGATGCGCCCGCAGCGCTGCGGATCACTGAGAGGATGCAGCCATGAACCGCAAGGTGCAGCGTGCCATCGTCCTGTTGACCCTCCTTGGATTCGTCGCGCTCACGCTCGTCGCGAACCTCACGTCGAAGTAGGACCTCACACGCGCACTGGCCGGGCAATCGCCACGACGAGTGCGGCGACCAGGAGGACGGGCACAGTCACGAACGCCGTGTGCAGGCCGACGCCGTCGGCGAGTGTGCCGAGGGCGAGGGGCGCGATCGAGATGGCCGCGCCGCTCGCGAGGGAGGAGCGGGCGTTCGCCAGGTCCGCGTGCCCATCGGAAGCCGTGACCATGCGGGCAAGGCCGAGCGGGAAGTGGAAGCCGAGACCGAAGCCGATGGCCACCATGCACGCGAGGATGACGCTGCTGCTGTGCCCCAACCACATGGGGAGCCACATGACGAGCGGGAGCACGAGTGCGGCGCGAAACAGCGGTTCGACGTGCACGCGGCGAAGCAGCCGTGGGATGAGCAGACGACCGGCTGCCATGCCGCAGGCCACGGCAGTGAGTGAGGCAGCGGCGAGTGAGGTGCTTGCATCCGACTGGCTGCGCAGCACGTCGCCCGCCCACATGACGAACGAGAACTCGACGCTCACCGTGAGCACCATGGCGCCCCACGCCCACCAGTAGGCACTCGGCAGTGACCCCTGCTCGGCATGGGGTGCGCGGTAGCCGACCGCATACACCGCGTCCCCACCACGGGCCAGATCCGCGACGATGAGGATGGCGACGGCGATGAGCATGGCGACGCGCCAGTTGATACCCCAGCCGACGAAGGCGCCCAGTGCGACCGGTGCGACGATGCCGCCGAGCATGCTGATGCCTGCGCCCTCACCCACGGCTCCCGGCCCATGCGTGCCATGGTGCATGGCGAGGAAGGCGTTGAGCCCGTTGAGGGCCATGGAGCCACCGAGGCCGATCGCCATGGCGCCCGGGATGGATAGCCATGGTGTGCCGCCAAGGATGAGCACACTGATGCCGATGCCGATCGAGGCGGTGCCGAGGCGAACCGTGCGGATACGCCCGAGGCGTGCCGTGATGCGTGGCCCCACGAGGCCGATGGTGAGGAAGCCGAGGGCCATGGCCGTGCTGTGCAGTGATGCCACAGTCCGGCTCATGCCGGTATCACTGCGGATGATGAGGAGCGCCGGGCCCATGCCGTAGAGGCCCCACACGTACGCGAACATCGCCGCATAGGCGTACCAGGTGGGTCGATCACGTCGGATGCCGGTCACCTGCCGAGCCTAGGGGAGGGGCATCGCTCACCTCGGGTGCTGCCCAGCATGCGACGCGGGAGGGGTGCCATCGGCATCCCTCCCGCGTCGTTGTTGGCGTCAGGCGCGCAGTTGTGCGATGACCCAGTCGATGCTGGCCGTGAGCTTGCGCACGTCGTCGGGGTCGACAGCGGGGAACACCGAGATGCGCAGCTGGTTGCGCCCGAGCTTGCGGTAGGGCTCGGTGTCGACGATGCCGTTGGCGCGCAGGGCCTTCGAGATCTGCGTGGCGTCGATCGACTCGTCGAAGTCGATGGTGGCCACGACCCCGGATCGCTTCGCGGGATCCTGCACGTACGGCGTTGCCACATCGGAGGCCTCGGCCCACTCGTACAGGTGGCTGCTCGAGGCGTCGGTGCGTGCCGTCGTCCAGGGCAGGCCGCCGTTCGCGTTGAACCAGTCGAGCTGCTCGGCCATCATCACGATGGTGGCCAGTGCCGGCGTGTTGTACGTCTGGTCGAGCACCGAGTTCTCGATGGCGGTCATGAGGTCGAGGAAGGCCGGGATGTAGCGGCCCGACTGCTTGATCTCCTCCGCGCGGGCGCGCGCCTTGGCCGACATGATGGCGATCCAGAGGCCGCCGTCGGAGGCGAAGTTCTTCTGGGGCGAGAAGTAGTAGACGTCCACCTCGCGGATGTCGACGCGCAGGCCGCCGGCGGCGGAGGTGGCATCGATGATGAGGAGCGCGTCCTCGTCCATCCCGGCAGGGCGGCGCGGCGTGATGGCGACACCCGTGGAGGTCTCGTTGTGCGGCGTCGCGTACACGTCGATGCCGGGAGCCGGGGCGAACGCCGGCGCATCGCCCGGCTCGCTCGTGAGGACCTGCATCTCGCCGAGGAAGGGTGCGGCCTTGGCGGAGGACGCGAACTTGGAGCCGAACTCACCGAAGGAGAGGAACTGCGCGCGCTCCCGGATGAGCCCGAAGGTGGCGATCTCCCAGAAGGCGGTGGCGCCACCATTGCCGAGCACGACCTCGTAGCCCTCGGGCAGGTCGAACAACTGGGCGAGGCCCTGACGGATGCGCGCCACCTGTGCCTTCACCGGCTTCTGCCGGTGCGAGGTGCCGATGACGTCCTTCACCTGTGACAGGGCCGCGATCTGCTCGGGACGCACCTTCGAGGGACCCGCGCCGAAGCGTCCGTCCGCGGGCTTGAGCTCCGCGGGGATGACCAACGTCGTCGGATCGATGCCCATGTCAGTTCCTCTTCTCTGTGTGGACGTACCCGGTGGGGGCAACGCGGACGGGATCCCATCCGGGCACGGATTCTGGCGTGCGCGGTCCGTGGCCCAGGTACCGGGCCGACGGACGCACGAGCCGAGCGGTGTGCTTCTGCTCGAGGATGTGGGCGCTCCAGCCGGCGAGGCGGGCGCAGGTGAACATCGAGGTGAACATGGGTGCGGGCACCTCGGCGAAGTCGAGCACGATGGCAGCCCAGAACTCGACATTCGTCTCGAGCACGCGCTCGGGGTGACGCTCCCGCAGCACGTCGAGGGCAGCGCGCTCCAGGGCGGCCGCGATCTCGTAGCGAGGCGCACCCAATGCCTGTGCGGTGCGTCGCAGCACACGGGCGCGGGGATCCTCCGCGCGGTACACACGATGCCCGAAGCCCATGAGCCGCTCGTGCCGATCGAGGATGCCCTGCACATAGGCGCGTGGTTCGGCCCCGCGCTCGATGTCCTCGATCATGTGCAGCACGCGGCTCGGCGCCCCACCATGGAGTGGGCCGGACATGGCCCCGATGGCACCGGAGATGGCAGCGGCGACGTCCGCGCCGGTGGAGGCGATGATGCGCGCGGTGAAGGTGGATGCGTTCATCCCGTGTTCGGCCGCGGAGACGAAGTAGGCGTCGATGGCCTCGACGTGACGTGGGTCGGGCTCGCCCCGCCAGCGGCGCATCATCTGCTCGACCACGGTGGGCGCGGCCTCGACATGCGCCTGCGGCACCATCGGCACGCGGTTGCCGCGCGCCGACTGCGCGACGAACGACATGGCCATGACCGAGACGCGGGCGAGGTCGTCGCGCACGGTTGCGGGGTCGATGTCGAGCGTCGGCCGCAACCCCCACACGGGTGCCATGGTGGCGATAGCGGACTGCACGTCGACGCGCACGTCGCCGGAGTTCACGGGGATGGGGAAGGGCTCCATGGTCGGCAGCCCTGGGCCGAACTCGTCGTCGACGAGCAGGCCCCAGACGTTGCCGAAGGACACGCGCCCGACGAGGTCCTCGATGTCGACGCCGCGGTAGCGCAGCGCGCCACCCTCGCGGTCGGGTTCCGCGATCTTCGTCTCGAATGCGATGACGCCCTCGAGGCCGGGGACGAATGTCATGTGCCCACCTCCAGTGCTGGCATTGTCCCGTAGGCCGTTCGGCGCGGGAAAGCCGACGTTCGTCCCGTCCCACATGCCGGACAGCAGGGTGTCCATGCGGTGATGGAGGGGGTGTGGCGCATCGTCCCCTACGTCGGTGTGCGACGCGTCCCCACGCCGCGTGTCCCTGTTCGTGCGTTGCGCGGGAGGATGGGCCCGTGACCGACTACGCCAACCTGCGCATCACGTACTCCAAGTCGACGCTGCACGAGGAGGACCTGCCCCCGGATCCGCTCACGCAGTTCGAGCGCTGGTTCGCTGAGGCGCGCGATGTGTTCGAGGAGCCCAATGGCATGGTGTGCTCGACGGCGGATGCCGCCGGCGCGGTGTCGAGCCGGAGCGTGCTGCTCAAGGGTGTCGACGCGCGGGGCTTCACCTTCTTCACCAACTACGGCTCGCGCAAGGGCCGCGATCTGGCCGAGAACCCCAATGTCTCGCTGCTGTTCCCGTGGTACGACCTGCATCGCCAGGTGATCGTCATCGGCGTTGCCGAGCGCGTCACCCGCGAGGAGACGTTGGCCTACTTCGCGCAGCGCCCGCATGGGCATCGCGTCGGCGCGTGGGCGAGTGCGCAATCGACCGTCCTGCCCGGTGGCAGGGCCGAGTTGGAGCAGCGCTTCGCGGATGCTGATGCGCGCTACCCCGAGGGCAGTGACGTGCCGGTTCCCGAGTTCTGGGGAGGCTTCCTCGTGCGCCCGTCGAGCATCGAGTTCTGGGCCGGGCGCCGCAATCGGCTGCACGATCGGCTGCGCTATCGCGCACCCTCCGTTGGCGCCCCGCTCGACTCCGCGTGGCACCTCGAGCGCCTGAGCCCCTGAGCGCCAGCCCCCGCCACGCGCACCTCTTTCGGCGCTTCACTCCGTGAGCACCCCGACGACACGGCGTGTCGCGGGGTGCTCACGGAGTGAAGCGCCGGGAGGGCCACCCAAAGCGCCGGGATGGGCGCGTGGCAGGATGACGCAATGCCCCGGCTCCTTGCAGACGTCACACCCCTGCGCGAGGTGCCTGCATATCGACGGCTGTGGGCCGCCATCTCCATCTCCAACGTGGGCCAGCAGCTCACGTCGGTTGCCGTGGGCCTGCAGGTGTGGAACCAGACCCACTCCTCGTTCGCCGTGGGCCTGGTGGGTGCCGCGCAATTGGTGCCGCTGCTGCTGCTCGGGTTGTATGGCGGCGCCCTGTCCGATGCCCACGATCGCCGCAGCATCGGCCTCGCAGCTGCGATCGGCATGATGACGTGCTCGGCCCTGCTCACGGTGCAGGCACACCTCGACGTGCGCTCTGTAGCCGTCATCTACGTCCTCGTCGCGATGCAATCGGCGGTGTACGCCATCGGCAATCCGGCACGGCAGGCCATCATCCCGCGCATCGTCCCGGTGCACATGCGCACGGCGGCCAATGCGCTCTCCATGCTCTCCTGGAACGTGGGCTTCAGCCTTGGCCCGCTCATCGCAGGCGGCCTCATCGCCGTCACCGGTGGCGTCACCGCGGCGTACCTCACCGACACCCTGCTCTTCACCGCCATGGTGTACGCGATGCTGCGCCTGCCCTCGCTGCCCGCGGCCGAGGGCGCCCCCCGCGCCGGTCTGGCGTCGATCCGCGAGGGCCTGGCCTTCCTGCGCGGCAAGCGCAACGTGCAGATGACCTTCTACATCGACATTGTCGCCATGGTGTTCGGCATGCCACGCGCGCTGTTCCCGGCCATCGCCGCCACCTGGTTTGGTAGCGGCGCGGCCACCGCCACCGTGCTCGGCATCCTGGTGGCAGCACCCACCCTCGGTGCCGCCGTGTCCAGCGCCGTGAGTGGCCCCCTGCACCAGGTGCGACGCCAGGGCCTCGCCATCGTGGTGTCCGTCATGGCGTGGGGCCTCGCCATCGCGGCCTTCGGCGCGATGCGCTCACTGCCCCTTGCCTTCGGCTGCCTTGCCATCGCTGGCGCTGCCGACAACGTGAGTGCGATCTTCCGTTCCACGATCCTGCAGGACGCCGTGCCGGACGAGTACCGCGGACGCCTCCAGGGCGTCTTCACCACGGTGGTCGCGGGGGGCCCGCGTCTGGGGGACGTGGAGGCCGGCGCAGTGGCTGCGATCGCGGGTGAGCGGGTGAGCGCGGTGTCGGGTGGCCTGGCATGCGTCGTCCTCGCGACGGTGCTCGTCCTGGCTGTGCCACGCTTCCTCCGCTACGACGCCAAGCATCCGGAGCCGTGACATGCCGAGCATCCTGTGGTTCCGCCGCGACCTGCGGCTCACGGACCATCCCGCACTCGTTGAGGCTGCCGCAACAGGGCCGGTGCTGCCGCTCGTTGTCCTCGATCCCTCGCAGCTCGTGGCGGCACACGCTGCGTCACGCGACTACTTCCTCGCGTCCGTCGCCGCACTGCGCGACGCCCTGGACGGTCGCCTCGTGGTGCGCGTTGGCGATCCCCGGACGGTGGTGCCCGCAGTGGCGCGCGAGATCGGTGCCGATGCCGTGCACGCGTCCCGTGACTTCGGTATTCGCGGCGAGACCCGTGATGCCGATGTGGCTGCACGGCTGCAGGGCGTCCCGCTGGTCCACTCCGGGTCGCAGTATGTCGTCGCACCCGGTCGGGTGCTGAAGGACGACGGCACGCCCTTCAAGGTGTTCACGCCCTTCTACCGCGCGTGGCTGCGCCATGGCTGGCGAGCGCCGGCGGCAACCGTGACGCCGCAATGGCTCAGCCTGCCGAGTGACGATACCTCGGGATTCCGACCCATTGCTGGCCTCGACATCGTCGCGGGGGAGGACGCTGCGCGCGCCCGATGGGACGCATTCCGCGCGGGTGGGCTGCAGGGCTATCGCGAACTTCGCGACCGCCCGGACCTCGACCACACATCCCGCCTGAGTGCAGCCCTGCGCTTCGGCGAGCTCCATGCCCGCACACTCCTGGCCGACCTCGGCGACGAACCCGACCACGAGAAGTTGCGCTCCGAGATCGCCTGGCGCGAGTTCTCGGGACACCTGCTGCACCACTTCCCGCAGACGGCCACCGCGGCGCTCAACCCGCGCTTCGACGCCATGCGCTGGGACACGGGTGCCATCGCCGACGCGCGCTTCGATGCCTGGCGTCGAGGGCAGACCGGCTTCCCGATCGTCGACGCCGGCATGCGGCAGCTCGCAACGACAGGCTGGATGCACAACCGGGTGCGCATGGTGGTGGCGTCCTTCCTCGTGAAGCACCTGCACCTCGACTGGCGACGGGGCGCCGACTGGTTCGCCGAGCGCCTCATCGACTTCGACTTCGCCAACAACCAGCAGGGCTGGCAGTGGACTGCCGGCTGTGGCGCCGACGCCGCGCCCTTCCACCGCATCTTCAATCCGGTGCTGCAGGGGCTGAAGTTCGATCCCGATGGCGCCTATGTGCGCGCCTTCGTGCCGGAGCTGCGGCACATCCCGGGCGCGCTCGTGCACGAGCCCTGGCGGACGACGGCCGCTCGCGACGCCGGCTATCCCAGCCCCATCATCGACCTCGGCATCGAGCGCGACGAGGCCCTCGCCCGCTTGCGGGAGATCGGTGCGAACAGCGCGGACTAGGCTGCGCGCGTGCGCACACTGGTTCTCGGCGGGGGAGCGCGGGAGCATGCCATCGTGCGCGCCCTGCTGCGCGACGCGTCCGTCACCTCCGTGCTGTGCGCCCCTGGCAACGCCGGTATCGCCCGCGATGTGCCCACCCTGCCCGTCGATGCCACGGATGCGGACGCGGTGCTCGCGCTCGCTGACACACACGCCATCGAGTTCGTCGTCATCGGCCCCGAGGCACCCCTGGCGGCCGGGGTCGCCGACCACCTGCGTGCCGTGGGTTACCCCGTGTTCGGGCCGTCGCAGGCAGCCGCCCGCCTTGAGGCGAGCAAGTCCTTCGCCAAGGAGGTCATGGCCGCGGCCGGTGTGCCCACCGCGCGCGCCCATGTCTGCCGCACCGTCGAAGAGGTGGCTGCTGCGCTCGATGACCTCGGCGCCCCCCACGTCGTGAAGGATGACGGCCTCGCCGCCGGCAAGGGCGTCGTCGTCACGCAGGACCGCGCAGAGGCCCTTGCACATGCGTCCGCGTGCCTCGCGGAATCCGGCGGCCGCGTTGTCGTCGAGGAGTACCTCGACGGCCCCGAGGTGTCGCTCTTCCTCGTCGCCGATGGTGAGCGTGTGGTACCGCTCGCGCCCGCACAGGACTTCAAGCGCATCCACGATGGCGATGCGGGCCCCAACACCGGTGGCATGGGCGCCTACGCACCGCTGCCGTGGGCCCCAGAGGGGCTCGTCGATGAGGTCGTCGCCACCGTCGCCATGCCCGTCATCCACGAGATGCAGCGTCGCGGCACCCCCTTCCAGGGTCTGCTCTACGCCGGGCTCGCCCTCACGGCACAGGGCGTGAGCGTCATCGAGTTCAACGCCCGCTTCGGCGACCCCGAGACCCAGGTGGTGCTGGCGCTCCTTGCGTCCCCGCTCGGGCAGCTGCTGTATCGCGCCGCCACTGGTGCACTCGATGCCCAGCCGCCGCTGCAGTGGAGTGACGGTGCCGCCGTCACCGTTGTCCTGGCGGCCGCGGGCTACCCGGGCCAGGTGCAGGGCGGCGACGTCATCACCGGTGTCGAGCACGCCGACGCCCGCAATGGTGTTGACGTGCTCCATGCAGGCACCCGGCACAACGAGGACGGCGACCTCGTGACGAACGGCGGGCGCGTGCTCTCGGTCACGGCCCGTGCGGCCACCCTCGTCGACGCTCGGGCACGCGCCTACGTGGCCGTCGCCGACATCGCCTGGTCGGGTGAGCAGCATCGCGCCGACATCGCCCTGGCGGCCTGTGAGGGTCGCATCCGCATCCCGGGAGGGGAGCGCGCATGAGCAAGCCCGTCGTGCATGACGTCCTCGCGGCGCGCTACGCGTCGCTCGACATGGCCCGCCTGTGGTCGCCCGAGCACAAGGTGCGCCTCGAGCGTCAACTGTGGGTGGCCGTCATGCAGGCCCAGCGCGACCTCGGCATCGCCGTGCCGCAGGAGGCACTCGATGCCTACCGACGCGTGCTCGACAGCGTCGATCTCATCTCCATCGCCGATCGCGAGCGTGTGACGCGCCATGACGTGAAGGCGCGCATCGAGGAGTTCAACGCCCTCGCCGGGTTCGAGCACGTGCACAAGGGCATGACCTCACGCGACCTCACGGAGAATGTGGAGCAGCTGCAGGTGCGCGATGCCCTGCGCCTGGTGCGCACGCAGGTCATCGCCACGCTCGCGCGCCTCGCGCAGTTGGCGACGCAGTACGAATCGGTTGCCGTCACCGGACGCTCGCACAACGTCCCCGCGCAGGTCACCACCCTCGGCAAGCGATTTGCCTCTGCGGCAGACGAACTGCTCATCGCCTACGCGCGTCTCGAGGAACTGCTGGCGCGCTACCCGCTGCGTGGCATCAAGGGGCCTGTCGGCACGGCGCAGGACATGCTCGACCTGCTCGACGGCGATGCCGACAAGTTGGATCGGCTCGAGCGTCGCATCGCGCAGCATCTCGGCTTCGAGCAGGTGCTCACCTCGGTGGGGCAGGTGTACCCGCGGTCGCTCGACCACGAGGTCACGAGCCTGCTCGTGCAGTTGGCGGCCGCGCCGTCGTCGCTCGCCCACACCATCCGCCTCATGGCGGGCCAGAACCTCGTCACCGAGGGCTTCAAGCCCGGTCAGGTGGGCTCGTCCGCCATGCCGCACAAGATGAACACCCGCTCCTGCGAGCGGGTCAACGGCTTCGCCGTGGTGCTGCGCGGCTTCGCCACGATGACCGCCGAGCTGGCAGGCAGCCAGTGGAACGAGGGTGACGTGGCCTGCTCGGTGGTGCGCCGTGTCGCCCTGCCGGACGCCTTCTTCGCGATCGACGGGCTGTTCCAGACCTTCCTCACGGTGCTCGAGGACTTCGGCGCCTTCCCGGCCGTCATCGCGCGTGAGCTCGACGAGAACCTGCCCTTCCTTGCCACCACCAAGGTGCTCATGGCGGCGGTGCGTGCCGGCGTCGGCCGCGAGACGGCCCACGAGGCCATCAAGGAGCACGCGGTCACGGTGGCCTTGCGCCTGCGTGATGACGGCCGTGCGCGCAACGACCTCATCGATCGGCTGGCCGCGGACCCCCGGCTCGGGCTCACGAAGGCGCAGTTGGCGCAGCTCATCGCCGAGCCCCTCGACTTCTCCGGCGCCGCGCTCGCGCAGGTGCGCGAGGTGGTGCGCAAGGTGAACGCCGTGTGCGAGGCCGATCCGCAGGCCGCTGCCTACGCCCCCGCTCCCATCCTGTGAGGTTCCCGATGCAGCAGCTGCCCGCACCCGATTACACCCTCCCGGTCGGGTACGACCACATCCACTCGGGCAAGGTGCGCGACCTCTGGACGACCCCCGAGGGTGACCTCCTCGTCGTCGCCACCGACCGCATCAGTGCCTACGACTGGATCCTGCCGACCCCCATCCCCGACAAGGGCGCCATCCTCACGGCCCTGTCGCTGTGGTGGTTCGAGCAACTCGTCGACATTGTGCCGAACCATGTGCGCTCGCTCGACGTCCCGGCTGCCGTTGCGGGCCGGGCCATGGTGTGCGAGCGACTCACGATGTTCCCCGTCGAGTGCGTTGCCCGTGGCTACCTCACGGGCTCCGGGCTCGTCGACTACCGCGCCACGGGAGCGGTGTGCGGCGTCGCGCTGCCGCCGGGCCTCGTCGACGGCGACCAGTTGCCGAACCCCATCTTCACGCCCGCCACGAAGGCGGAGTTCGGCGAGCATGACGAGAACGTCGACTTCGACCACGTCGCAGGCGTCATCGGTGACGCTGCCGCGGAGGAGCTGCAGCGGCTCACGATTGCCGTGTACGCGAAGGCCCATCGCATCGCCCTCGACCGCGGCGTCATCCTCGCCGACACGAAGTTCGAGTTCGGCACCCGCGAGGACGGCACCATCGTGCTTGGCGACGAGGTGCTCACGCCCGACTCGTCCCGCTACTGGCCAGCCGATCGCTGGGAGCCCGGGCACGCGCAGCCGTCCTTCGACAAGCAGTTCCTGCGCGATTGGCTCACCTCTCCGGCGTCGGGCTGGGATCGTCAGGGCACCGAGCCCCCGCCCGCGCTGCCGGAGGCGGTCGTCGAGCAGACGCGCGCCCGCTATGTCGAGGCCTACGAACGGCTCACCGGCCGGCGCTGGGGCTGACCCCGCATCGGCGACGGTTCGGGCGGAATACCCCCAGGGGTATGATGCCCTCGCGCCGTGGAGCGGTGCAGCCGGGAGGAACAGCATGAGCGTCGTCGCCATCCCCATCACCACCGATGGACAGGTCGGATCTGGCTGGGGCAGGGCCCCGCGCGTGGCCATCGCCGTCGTCGACGGTGGCGCCATCGCGACCTGGGACGAGCACCAGGTCGACTGGGACCGCCTGCACGACGAGGGCACCGAGGGCAGCCACCATGCCCGCATGGTGCGGTTCCTGCAGGAGCACGCCGTCACCCACGTCGTCACCGGCCACATCGGCGACGGCATGCGCAACGTCATGGGTCGGCTCGGCATCACGGTGGCCGACGGGGCCGCGGGCGATGCACGCGCGGCCGTCCTCGCCGTCTGAGCCCACGATCGCTGCCGATGCGCCAACCCGCTGGATCGACCCTCGGTCCCCTGCCGGGTCGTCGGCCCTCGGCTCCGCCCGCGACGGCGCGGCCGTCGGGTCGATGGGCCTCGGTAGACTTTGGAGAACCGTCCCGCCTGCGTTTGGAGCGCCCGTGGCCCGTGTCATCGTCGATGTCAGTCTCAAGCCCGAGATCCTCGACCCGCAGGGGCGTGCCGTGCAGGGGGCGCTCGGTCGCCTCGGTCTCGCCGGTGTGACCTCCGTGCGTCAGGGCAAGCAGTTCGTCATCGACATCGACGGCGTCGTCGACGAGGCGAAACTGCACGAACTCGCCGGCAACCTGCTGTCGAACCCCGTGATCGAGAACTACACGCTGCGGATCGAGCAGGCATGACGACGCTCCTCGGCGCCCGCATCGGCGTGGTCACCTTCCCCGGCTCCCTCGACGATCGGGATGCCGCCCGCGCCATCCGCTTCGCCGGTGGGGAGGCCGTCGAGCTCTGGCACGCCGATGCCGACCTCAAGGGGGTTGACGCGGTCGTCCTCCCCGGGGGCTTCTCCTACGGCGACTACCTGCGGTGCGGCGCCATCGCCCGCTTCGCCCCGGCGATGCAGACGATCATCGATCGCGCCCGGCAGGGCATGCCGGTGCTCGGCATCTGCAACGGCTTCCAGATCCTCGTCGAGTCGCACCTGCTGCCCGGTGCCCTCATCCGCAACGACCACCAGCACTTCGTGTGCCGTGACCAGCGCCTGCGCATCGAGAACACCACCTCGGTCTGGACGCGCGACTTCGACTTCGGCGACGAGATCGTCATTCCGTTGAAGAACGGTGAGGGCGGCTATGTCGCCGACGAGCACACCCTCGACATGCTCGAGGCCGAGGGACGCGTGCTTGCGCGCTACCTCGAGGTCAATCCCAACGGTTCCTACCGCGACATCGCCGGGCTCGTGAATGCGCAGGGCACCGTGGCCGGGCTCATGCCCCACCCGGAGCACGCCATCGAGTCGCTCACCGGCCCCAGCACCGACGGACGTCCCTTCTTCACCTCGATCATCGCCTCACTCGCCGCAGGAGTCCGTGCATGAGCGTCGACAACGTCACCACCGCGGCCACCACGCCCGAGCACCCGCAGCCCTATCGCGACCTGGGCCTGCGCGACGACGAGTACCAGCGCATCCGCGACATCCTGAGCCGCCGCCCCACGTCGTCCGAGCTCGCCATGTACTCGGTCATGTGGAGCGAGCACTGCTCGTACAAGTCGAGCAAGGTGCACCTGCGCCAGTTCGGCGACAAGAAGCCCCACACCGACGCCATGCTCGTCGGCATCGGGGAGAACGCCGGTGTCGTCGACATCGGGCAGGGCTGGGCGGTCACCTTCAAGGTCGAGAGCCACAACCACCCGTCGTACGTCGAGCCCTACCAGGGTGCGGCCACGGGCGTGGGCGGCATCGTGCGCGACATCATGTCGATGGGTGCACGGCCGGTCGCGGTCATGGACCCGCTGCGCTTCGGGCCGCTCGATGCCGCCGACACCCGGCGCGTGCTGCCCGGCGTCATCGCCGGCGTGGGCGGCTACGGCAACTGCCTCGGCCTGCCGAACATCGGCGGTGAGGTGGTGTTCGATCCCAGCTACGCGGGCAACCCGCTCGTGAACGCGTTGTGCGTCGGCACCATGAAGCACGAGGACATCCACCTCGCGAAGGCGAGCGGCATCGGCAATCGCGTCATCCTCTACGGCGCCACCACCGGTGGCGACGGCATCGGCGGCGTGTCCGTGCTCGCGTCCGAGACCTTCGACGCCGATGGGCCGGCCAAGCGGCCGTCCGTGCAGGTGGGCGACCCCTTCATGGAGAAGCTGCTCATCGAGTGCACGCTCGAGGTGCTGCACGCGGGTCTCGTCGAGGGCATCCAGGATCTCGGTGGCGCGGGCATCTCGTGTGCCACGTCCGAGCTCGCGAGCAACGGCACGGGTGGCATGCACGTGTGGCTCGACCGGGTGCCGCTGCGGGATCCCTCGCTCTCACCTGAGGAGATCCTCATGTCGGAGTCACAGGAGCGCATGTGCGCGATCGTGCCTCCGGAGAACGTCGAGCAGTTCATGGCCATCTGCCGCAAGTGGGATGTCATCGCCACCGACATCGGCGTCGTCACCGACACCGGCCGACTCATCATCGAGTGGAAGGGCGAGACCATCGTCGACGTGCCGCCGCGCACGGTCGCGCACGATGGCCCCGTGTACCAGCGCCCGTACCACCGTCCCGCCTGGCAGGACGCCCTGCAGGCCGATGCACCGACGGCTGACCGCCTGCCGCGTCCCACCACGGCCGCCGAACTGCGCGCACTCGTGCTGCGCATGGCAGGCGCGCCGAACCTCGCGTCGAAGGCCTGGGTCACCGACCAGTACGACCGCTACGTCATGGGCAACACCGTGCTTGCCCAGCCCGAGGACAGCGGCATGGTGCGCGTCGACGAGGAGACGGGCCTCGGCGTGGCCGTGGCCACCGACTGCAACGGCCGTGTGGCGAAGCTCGACCCCTACACGGGTGCTCGTTTCGCACTCGCGGAGGCCTACCGCAACGTCGCCGTGACCGGTGCCAAGCCGCTCGCCGTCACGAACTGCCTGAACTTCGGCTCCCCTGAGGATCCCGAGGTGATGTGGCAGTTCGCGGAGGCCGTGCGTGGCCTCGCCGATGGGTGCCTCGAGCTCGGTACGCCCGTCACCGGTGGCAACGTGTCGTTCTACAACCAGACCGGCACTGTGGCGATCCTGCCGACGCCGGTCGTCGGCGTGCTCGGCGTCATCGACGACGTCGACCGTCGCACGCCGATGGCGTGGGGCGAGGATGGTGACCTCATCTACCTGCTCGGTGACACGCGTGACGAGTTCGCGGGTTCCGAGTGGGCCCACGAGGTGCACGGGCACCTCGGTGGCATGCCGCCTGCTGTCGACCTCGCGAAGGAGCGGGTGCTCGGTGAGATCCTCATCGCCGGGTCCCGCGACGGCATGTTCAACGCCGCGCACGATGTGAGCGACGGTGGCGTGATGCAGGCGCTCGTCGAGATGGCGTTGCGCAGCAACGTCGGAGCGCGCATCTGGGTGCCGGACGACGTGGATCCCTTTGTGTTCATGTATGCCGAGTCGACGGCCCGCGCGATTGTCGTCGTGCCCCGCGACGAGGAGACGCGCTTCGCCGGCATGTGCGCCATGCGGGGCTTCACCGCCTCGCGCATCGGCGTCGTCGATTCGCGCCTCGACATCGACGCCATCGAGGCGTCGACCGAGGAGGCGAGCAACGGTGCGGTGCCCGCACAGCTGCTGCAGCTCGACAACGTGCACGGCGAGACGCTGCGTTGGACACTCGATGAGCTGCGAGCCGCGCACACGGCCACGCTGCCGGCAGTGCTCAACGCCTGAGTGGTGCATGGCCGTCCGGTGTTCCGGGTGTGCGGGCCTGGCGGCATGCGTCCGGTGCGCCGGCTGTGGCATGCCGCTGCGCAGCGCCGTGAGCGACGTGATGGGCAGGCGCCCGCGCCGCGTCGTGCGCGCAGTGATCGGTAGGTGTGGCGATGAACGCGTCGAATCGTGATGGCATGCGTCGGCAGGTGCGAGACGCCCTCGATGCCCTGGCGCGACGCGCACCTGGGCACGCAGTGGAACTGCGCGTGCCCCCCTTCGCAGCCGTCCAACTCGTCGAGGGTCCGAGGCATACACGGGGGACCCCCGGTGCTGTCGTCGAGATGGATGCGGGCACCCTCTTCGCCCTGCTCGACGGCACCCTCACCTGGGACGCCGGCATCCACGCCGGTCGCATCCACGCCAGCGGCGAGCGCAGCAACCTCTCGCACCTGTTCCCTCCGCGCTAGGACTCAAAACGGGTTGAATTTCGTGGTGGTTTGTCCGCCCGTTCTGAGTCCTAGCGTGGAATGGGTTGGTGGGCCTCTCGTCGCAGGCGCGTGACAGTCGATCGCGCGAGACTGCGCGAAACGGGCATCCTGGTCAACGTCAGGACCAAGGTCCCCATAGCCTCCCGCTCAACACCGGGAGGATGTCCGACATGGCAGACGCGATCGCGATCGCATTGCGCGGCCTGCGCAAGGAGTTCCGCACGCCAACGGGCACCACGGTGGCCGTCGACGGTGTCGACCTTGACGTGTACGACGGTGAGTTCCTCACGCTGCTCGGCCCATCCGGCTCCGGCAAGACGACCGTGCTGCGCATGATCGCGGGCTTCGAGCTGCCCACTGCCGGCACCATCACGCTGTCCGGTCGTGACGTCACCATGGTGCCGCCGTTCGATCGCGATGTGAACACCGTCTTCCAGGACTACGCGCTGTTCCCGCATATGACGGTGCTCGAGAACATCGAGTACGGGCTCAAGGTGAAGCGTGTGCCCGCGGCCGAGCGTCGTCGCCGCGCCGAGGAGGCCCTCGAGAGCGTCGCCCTCGCCGGATTCGGAGACCGGCGCCCGAGCCAGATGTCCGGTGGCCAGCGCCAGCGTGTCGCCCTCGCACGCGCGCTCGTGAACCGTCCGCGCGTGCTGCTCCTCGATGAGCCGCTCGGTGCGCTCGACCTCAAGCTGCGCGAGCACATGCAGACCGAGCTCAAGGCCATCCAGCGCGAGGTCGGCATCACCTTCGTGTTCGTCACGCACGACCAGGGCGAGGCGCTCACGATGAGCGACCGCATCGCGGTCTTCAACCGCGGCCGCATCGAGCAGCTTGGCACCGCGCTGGATGTGTACGAGCGTCCAGCCACCGAGTTCGTCGCCGGATTCGTTGGCGTGTCCAACCTCGTCCGTGGTGATGACGCCACCGCCATCTTCGGCAATCCCATGGTGGTGAGCATCCGCCCCGAGAAGATCGGCATCGATGTCCCATCCCGTGGACGCACGGCGCCGGGCGTTGTCCGGGAAGCCACCTACATCGGCAGCATCACGCGCTACACCGTGGCGCTCCACGGCGGCGGGCACGTGCTCGCCGACGTGCAGAACACCGGCGAATCGCAGCACCAGGTCGGTGCCGCGGTGACGCTCACCTGGGATCCGGCACACGAGTACCGGGTCACGGCCTGAACCTCCCCACCCGGGGAATGGAGGAAGCACATGCGCAAGCACCGTCTCATGGGTGTCGCGGCCGCAGCGGCGGCACTCGCCCTGTCCATCGCGGGCTGCGGCTCGTCATCAACGCCCACGTCGTCGGGGTCGGCCGCGCCCGCGAACAACCTGCCGTCCGTGCCGATGGCGAAGTCCGTCGGCGCCGGTGAGGGCCAGCTCAACATCATCGCGTGGGCCGGGTACGCCGAGAACGGGTCGACGGACAAGAAGGTCGACTGGGTGACGCCCTTTGAGAAGGCGACGGGCTGTCAGGTGAACGTGAAGATCGGCAATACGTCCGACGAGATGGTCACGCTCATGAAGACCGGCCAGTACGACGGTGTCTCCGCGTCCGGTGACGCGACCCTGCGCCTCATCTACGGCGGCAACGTCGCGCCCGTGAACACCAGCCTCGTGCCCAACTACGCCACGGTGTCGACCTTCCTCAAGGACCGTCCGTGGAACTCCGTCAACGGACAGATGTACGGCATCCCGCACGGCTGGGGCGCCAACGTGCTCATGTACAACCCGGCCGTCGTGAAGCCTGCGCCCACGTCGTGGGGCGCCGTCTTCGACCCAAAGTCGCCCTACAAGGGCAAGATCACTGCCTACGACTCGCCCATCTACATCGCCGACGCGGCGCTGTACCTGATGAAGACCAAGCCCGAGCTCGGCATCAAGGACCCGTACGCACTCGATGACAAGCAGTTCCAGGCGGCCGTCGACCTGCTGAAGACGCAGAAGTCGATGCTCTCGAACTACTGGGCCGCCTACACGGACGAGGTGTCGTCCTTCGAGCAGGGATCGACCGTCCTCGGCACCGCATGGCAGATCAACGCCAACCTCATCAACGCCGACGGCAAGGTGAAGGTCGACAGCATCCTCCCGACCGAGGGCGCCACTGGGTGGTCCGACACCTGGATGATCGCCGCGAACGCCCCGCACCCCAACTGCATGTACAAGTGGATGGACTGGATCATCTCGCCCAAGGTCAACGCGCAGGTTGCCGAGTGGTTCGGTGAGGCCCCGGCGCAGACGAAGGCCTGCACCGAGACCGTGGACAAGAACTTCTGCACCACGTTCCACGCGCTCGATGCCGCGTACGCGAACCAG
>JAKALQ010000095.1 GCA_021824095.1 Actinomycetes bacterium | reverse complement strand
ATGGCGGCGAGATGGTGTGCCACCACCGGCACCTCGACATCGAACAGCGGCGTGCGCACGGTGGTGCCGAAGAGCGGCTGGTAGCGCTCGTCATCCGGGTTGGCGACGAGGGCCACACAGGCCGGCAGCAGCTCGGGGCGCGTGGTCTCGATGTAGACGGGCTCGCCGGTGTCGGTGCGCGTGAAGCCCACGCGGTGGTAGGCGCCGGGCCGCTCGCGATCCTCGAGCTCCGCCTGCGCCACCGCCGTGCGGAAGGTGACGTCCCACAGCGTCGGTGCCTCGGACTGGTAGGCCTCACCGCGCGCGAGGTTGCGCAGGAAGGCCCGCTGCGACGCAGCCCGCGAGGTGGCGTCGATGGTCTGGTAGGTCAGGCGCCAGTCGACGGACACGCCGAGCCGCTGCCACAGCGCCTCGAAGGCCTTCTCATCCTCGACGGTGAGGCGCTCGCACAGCTCGACGAAGTTGCGGCGCGAGATCGCGAGCTGCTCCTTGCCCGCCTGCGCCGGCGGCTCGAACGTGGGGTCGTAGGGGAGCGAGGTGTCGCACCGCACGCCGAAGTAGTTCTGCACCCGGCGCTCCGTGGGCAGGCCGTTGTCGTCCCAGCCCATGGGGTAGAAGACGTCGAACCCGCGCATGCGCTTGTAGCGCGCGATGCAGTCGGTGTGCGTGTACGAGAAGACGTGCCCCACGTGCAGGGACCCGGATGCGGTGGGCGGGGGCGTGTCGATCGAGTACACCTCGGCTCGCGGGCGGTGCCCCGAGAAGTGGTAGGTGCCATCGTCGAGCCAGCGGGCAGCCCAGCGCCCCTCGACCCCGTCGAGGGTGGGCTTCTCGGGCATGCGCGGGTATTCGGCCGTCATGGCGGGCAATTCTAGGTTCCGCACGCCCCTACCCTTGTGCCGTGACGCCCGACGACCGGCTTGCCGAGATCCTGCAGGAGCTGCGCACGCGCAACCCTGAGAACCGCATCGACCCCACGCTCGAGCGCATCGCGACCGCCTGCGCGCTGCTGGGCGACCCCCAGCTCGCCGTCCCGGTCATCCATGTGGCCGGCACCAACGGCAAGACGACGACGTCGCGCATGATCGAGACGCTGCTGCGCGAGTTCGGGCTGCGCACCGGGCTCATGACCTCGCCGCACCTGCACGACGAGCGGGAGCGCATCCGACTCGACGGTGAGCCGGTCGAGGTGGAGCGACTCGTCGAGGTGTACGACGACATCGCGTCGATCCTCGCCCTCGCCGACGAGCGGGTGGGCCGGCTGTCGTACTTCGAGGCGCTGACCGTGCTCGGCTTCGCGGTGTTCGCGGACGCCCCCGTCGACGTGGCCGTCATCGAGGTCGGGCTCGGTGGCGAGTTCGACGCGTCGAACATCGTGCAGCCCGCGGTCACCGTCATCACGCCCATCGGTATGGACCACATGGACTACCTGGGGCCCGACCTGACGTCGATCGCGCGGGCGAAGGCCGGCATCCTGAAGCCGGACGCCGTGCCGGTGCTCGCGCGCCAGCAGCTGGCTGCCGCAGAGGTGCTGGCCGCGCGGTGCGCTGCGCTGGGGCTGCCGATGGTGCGCGAGGGCCTGGAGTTCGGCGTCCTCGAGCGGCAGCTGGCGGTCGGTGGGCAGATGCTCACCATCCAGGGGCTGGCCGGCGCGTACACCGACATCGTGCTGCCGTTGCACGGCGAGCATCAGGCGTCCAACGCGGCAGCCGCGCTCGTGGCGGTCGAGGCCTTCTTCGGCGGTGCCGGCCACCTCGACGACGAGATCGTGCGCGGCGGTTTCCTCAACGTCACCTCGCCCGGACGCTGCGAGGTCGTGCGGCGCAACCCGACGGTCATCGTGGATGCGGCGCACAACCCGCACGGTGCCGAGGCCCTCGCCCGCACCCTCGAGTCGGAGTTCGACTTCCGGCACCTCACGGGCGTCGTCGCGGTGCTGGCCGACAAGGACGTTGCGGGGGTGCTCGGCACCCTCGAGCCCGTGCTCGACGAGGTCGTGGTGACGCGCAACTCGTCACCGCGGGCATCGGAGCTGGCCGACATCACGGCCATCGCCGTCGATGTCTTCGGTGAGGATCGCGTGCACGCTGCGGGCACCCTCGCCGAGGCCGTCGACCTCGCCACGGGCATCGTCGATCGCTACGCGGAGGATGGTGGTGGGGGCATCGTCATCACCGGGTCCGTCGTCACGGCTGCCGAGGCGCGCGCGCTGTTCGGGCGCACCAACGCCTGACGTGCCCGACGGGGGCCGGTCGGGCCTGCCGGGTGGGCTGGCGGGCTCGCTAGGCTGACGGGCGCACCCGCGGTGGGTGCCATGCCCAAGCAGGTCGGGAGTCGTCACCATGTCCGTCGAACGCACACTCGTCCTCATCAAGCCCGACGGGGTGGCGCGTGGACACGTGGGCGAGGTGCTGGCCCGCATCGAGCGCAAGGGGCTGCGGATCGTCGCCCTCGAGATGCGCATGATGACCGAGGCCCTCGCGTCCGAGCACTATGCCGAGCACGTCGGCAAGCCCTTCTACGCCCCGCTCGTCGACTTCATGATGAGCGGGCCGCTCGTGGCGGCGGTCATTGAGGGGGCCGACGCCATCGCGCAGTGGCGCGGGCTCATGGGGCCGACGAACCCGGTGCTCGCCGCGCCGGGCTCCATCCGCGGCGACCTGGGCACCGACACCCGGCACAACATCTCGCACGGCTCCGACTCACCCGAGAGCGCCGCCCGCGAGATCGCCATCTGGTTCCCCCACCTCGTCGCCTGACGCCACGCCCCTCACGCACGCCCCATCGCCCAGCAGCGGGCCCCTCCTTCGGCGCTTCACTCCGTGACGACCCCTGCGACACGGCGTGTCGCGGGGTCGTCACGGAGTGAAGCGCCGACAGGGGAGCGTCCCGGACATGGCCAGCGGATGGTTCGGATCCGGTATGCCGCTGTCCCGGGAATGGCGACCGGGAATGGGCCGGCCCGGGCGCCGGTAGACTTAGTGGGCACTTGGAGGGATAGCTGCTGTGTCGAACCTCAACACCTCGTTCCTCGGTCGCGACATGGCGATCGACCTCGGGACGGCCAACACGCTCGTGTACGTACGCGGGCGCGGCATCGTGCTCAATGAGCCGTCCGTCGTCGCCATCGACAAGGACAACGGGCGCGTGCTCGCGGTCGGCATGGAGGCCAAGCGCATGCTGGGTCGCACCCCCGGCAACATCGTGGCCATCCGGCCGATGAAGGACGGCGTCATCGCCGACTTCGAGGTCACCGAGATCATGCTGCGGCACTTCATCCGCAAGGTGCACAAGAGCCGTCACCTCGCCAAGCCCCGCCTCGTCGTGTGCGTGCCCTCAGGGGTCACCGGCGTCGAGCGTCGGGCCATCAAGGACGCCGGGTACGCCGCCGGTGCCCGCAAGGTCTACATCATCGAGGAGCCCATGGCTGCCGCCATCGGTGCCGGCCTGCCGGTCGGCGAGCCGCAGGGCTCCATGGTCGTCGATATCGGCGGCGGCACCTCCGAGGTGGCCGTGGTGTCACTCGGTGGCCTCGTGTGCAAGCTCTCGATCCGCGTCGGTGGCGACGAGCTCGACGACGCCATCATCCAGTACGTGAAGCGCGAGTACTCGCTGCTGCTCGGTGAGCGCACCGCCGAGGAGATCAAGGTCGCCATCGGATCGGCCTATCCCATGCCGGACGAGGCCAGCGCCGAGATCCGCGGTCGCGACCTCGTGAGCGGCCTGCCGCGCACCATCGTCGTGACGGCCGAGGAGATCCGCCGTGCCATCGAGGAGCCCGTCGCGGCCATCGTCGATGCGGTGAAGCAGACGCTCGACCGCACGCCGCCCGAACTCGCGAGCGACATCATGGACCGCGGCATCGTGCTCACCGGTGGTGGCGCGCTGCTGCGCGGCCTCGACGACCGCCTGCGCCAGGAGACGGGCATGCCGATTGTCATCGCCGACACCCCGCTCGACTGCGTGGCCCTCGGTTCCGGCAAGTGCATCGAGGACTTCGACGCGCTGTCACGCGTGTTCGTTCCCGAGTCCCGCGGCTAGAGCCGGAGCATGGCGCGACGTCCCGGCGGATTCCTCGAGGGCGCGCAGGCGACGCTCATCGGCCTGTGCGCCGCGTCGCTGTTGCTCGCCGTCGTCGACAGCCGGGGCGTGCTCACAAGCAGCCTCCGCACCATCACGGGCACCCTCATGGCGCCGGTGCAGCGCTCCGTGGACGGCATCACGCGGCCGGTCGGCAGCTTCTTCGCTGACTGGTCGCAGCTCGGGTCACGCAAGGCGCAGATCCGGCAGTTGCAGCAGGAGAATGACCTGCTGCGCGCTCGACTGCAGCTCACCGAGAATGACGCCCGACGCGTGGCCGAGCTCGACGCCATGCTGCGCATCGCCGGCATCGCCCAGGTGCGGGTGATGCCCGCCCAGGTGGTGGCCATCGGTGCCGCACAGGGGTTCGCCGACACGGTGCTCATCGATGCCGGCAGCCGTGACGGCGTGCGCGTCGACATGAACGTCATCAGCGGTGACGGGCTCGTGGGCCGGGTCGTGCACGTGTGGCCCACGCAGGCCACCGTCGCCCTCATCACCGACCCGAGTTCCACCGTGGGTGCCCGCGTCGAGGGTTCCGGGCAGATCGGCTTCGTCTCCGGACTCGGCCGCATCGACACCCTGCAGCTGCAGCTGCTCGACCCCTACGCACCGCTCAAGGTGGGCGACCGCCTCGTGTCCTTCGGTGTCGCGCATGGCATCTTCGCCACGGGCTTCCCGGTGGGCACCGTCACCGCCATTCGCGGCAAGGCCGGCACCTCGACCCGCGTCGCCGATGTCGCCCCCTTCGTCCCCATGGGGGCGCTCGACCTCGTGAGCGTCGTGCTCACGAAGCCGCGCGTCGACCCGCGTGACTCGCTGCTGCCACCCGTGCCGGCACCCGTCATCCCCGACACCACCACCGCAACGACGGACGCCGCCTCCCCGCAGGGCATCACGCCGATCCCCAGCGCCAATGCCAGCGCAGCCCCGACCACCGCAGGAGGTGCCGGATGATGGCGTGGATCCGCCGCATCATCACCGCTGCCGTCGTCGTGCTCGCCGTCGCCGCGCAGACGAGTGTCGTGTCTCGCTGGAACCTGCCGGGCGCCACCCCCGACCTCGTGCTCGTCGTCGTCATCGCCTTCGGTATGCGCCACCAGCCCGCCCGCGCGTCCATGCTCGGCTTCGCTGCCGGGCTCCTCCTTGATGCCACCCCACCCTCGGTGGGGCTCATGGGGCTCAGTGCCCTCACCCTCACCATCGTGGGGTACCTCGCGGCCCAGCTGCGCACCGACATCTCGCGCTCGCCCTTCGGCCCGCTCCTGTTCGTGGCCGCCGCGGCCATCGGCAGCATCGTCATCCGTGCCCTGCTCGGTTCGCTCCTCGGCGACCCCGAGGTGGCCCTGTACCGCCTGCCGGTGGTGGCCCTTGCCACCGCCGTCTACAGCACCCTGCTCGGCGCCGTCGCAATCCCCATCGTGCGATGGCTGCTGTCCTACCTCATGCCCGCGCCCACCGAGTACGTGCACCGGTAGGCCATGGCCAATCCCCGTCTCGTCATCCTGCGCGTCATCGCCGTCGCGATGTTCGCCACGCTGCTCGGACGCCTGTTCGTCATGCAGGTCGTGAGCGGCACGCAGTACGCGGCACAGGCGAGCAGCAACCAGTTGCGTGAG
>JAKALQ010000094.1 GCA_021824095.1 Actinomycetes bacterium | reverse complement strand
AGAGCCGTGAGCTGGTGCGTCGCCTGCATGCCGCCGGGCTGCGCCGACGCCGCGACGACGGGCCCTCGTGGCACGGCGCGCTCGCGCCCGTCACGTCCTGACAGGCGCGTGCCTCACGCGATGGCGTGCACGCGGCTGAGCCCGGTTGCGTCCTGACGGGGCCGTGCCTCACGCGATGGCGTGCACGCGGCTGCGCCCGGTTGCGTCCTGACGGGGCCGTGCCTCACGCGATGGCGTGCACGCGGTTGCGTCCGGCGCGCTTGGCCGCGTACAGCGCGTCATCCGCCCGTCGCAGCGCACCGAGCAGGTCGCCATCGGCCGACACCTGCGCCACTCCCGCCGTGAGCGTGACCCCGAGCGCCAGCGCCTCGACGCGCTCGCGCAGGCGCTCCACGATCTCGACGGCGCGACTGGTGCCGGCGCCCGCGATGAGCGCCACGAACTCGTCGCCGCTCAAGCGCGCCAGCCGATCTCCCACGCGCAGTCCCTCGCGCATGGCGAGCGCTGCCTGGGCGATGGCCTGATCGCCGACGAGGTGCCCGTGGGTGTCGTTCACCAGCTTGAGGTTGTCGAGGTCCATCGCCACGATGCACACGTCCTGCCCCTCGGCCGCGGCCGCGTCGAGCAGTTCGGGGGCGCTGTCCTGAAAGCAGCGGCGATTCGAGATGCCGGTGAGCGGGTCGAGGTACATGGGCGTGACGTCGCGGATGAGGATGGCCGTGCCGAGCCGATGGCCGCCGCGGTCGCGCAGTGGCAGGCGCTCGGTGCGCACATGGATGCGCTCGCCCCGCGCATCGCGCACCTCGGCCACCGTGAGCGCCCGCGCCAGACAGGCGCGCCACGCGCGATCGTCGCCCTTGAGGTCGGCGAGCCGGTGCCCCATGGCGTCGGCCGGATGCATGCCGAGCATGGCGGACGCACGCTCGTTCATCACCGCGATGGCGTCCTCGTGATCCACCACGATGACACCGTCCGTCATGCCCTCGACGAAGGCGGCGCGGGCCATGGCTTCGATGTCCGGTGCCAGGCCCCGGCGCAGGGCGTACACGCTGCCCGCGAGTGCGGCGATGCGGCCGACAAGCCCGACGTCCACGGGCTGCTGCCCGAGCCCGACGGCGTGCACGGCGCTCGACAGCAGCATGAAGCCCATGGCGAGGTTGAGCACGTCGGTGAGCCCCTGCTGCTGTGGCGTGACGGTGCGCCGGTGGCGCGCCAACTGCCACACCGCAACGCTGAGCAGCGCGAGCACCCACACCATGGCCGCCCAGGCGATGGGGCCGGTGGCGCGATCGACCGTGTCGGCAGGCAGGCGGAACAGGTTGCCCGCGTCGGTGGCAGCCCACACGGACAGCAGCACGGTGGCGCCCGCGAAGCCGGCGAAGGTGCCCCACGACAGCAGCGCGTCACGGCCCGTGAAGCGGGCCGCGAACCAGGCGATCCCCGCCGCCGACACCAGGGTGCCGATGCTGGCCAAGTCGCGCAGGTGCTCGGCCGTGCCGCGGTCGGCGCTCAGTGCGGCGCCGTAGCAGGCGAGCCAGCCGATGACGCCGGCGATGGTGCTGACGAGCGCACCGGCGCCGGGCAACGTCCACATGGTGCGCCAGCGCGGGCCGATGGCGCCGGCCACGCCCGCGGTGAGCAGCACGGCGACGCCGAGGAGGACGAGGGCGGGGCTCATCGCGTGCCCTCGGGGAGGCCGGCGGGTGCGGGGTCGGGGTGCGGGTGGGCGACGTGGGGTGCGTCCGTGCGCGGGGCGTCGGCGTGTGGGGCGTCGCGCAGTTCCTGCACGCGCACGCGGTTGCGGCCGTCCTGTTTGGCCTGCAGCAGTGCCGCATCTGCGCGGGCGAGGGCCGCCAGCAGCGAGTCGTCCGAGGCGACGGACGCGACGCCCGCCGACAGCGTCCACTGCGGATCGTCTGCCGCCAACCCGCGGCGCACCAGGTCGAGCAGTGCCTGCGTCGCCTCGACGTCACGATCGGGCAGCAGCACGGCGAACTCGTCGCCACCGATGCGCCCGCAGGCGGCGCTCGTCGGCGTGAGGGCGGCGAGCACCTGGCCGAGCCGCGCGAGTGCCGCGTCACCCTGGGCGTGCCCGCCCGTGTCGTTGATGCGCTTGAGGTGGTCGAGGTCGAGCAGCGCCACCGTGACGGGCGCGCTGCCGCGTGCCGCGAGTGCACGCTGCGCATGCTCCAGGAAGTGCCGTCGATTGCCGACGCCTGTGAGCGGGTCGAGGTAGTGGGCGCTCACATCGCGCAGGTGCAGCGCGGTGCCGAGCTCGCGGGCCGCGCGGTCACGCACCCGATGCACCTCGATGAGCAGCTCGCGGGCCGCGCCATCGACCATCACCGTGTTCATGGTTGAGCCGCGACCCGTGCGCAGCATGGCCTCAAGCTCGGGCGAGGTGCCGAGCACCTCTTGCACCAGGCGCCCGCGCAGGGCGGCGATACGACGGCCGAGGATCACCATGGACGCGTCATTGCCGTGCTGTATACGGCCCTCGTTCGTCACGAGCAGGAAGCCGTCGCCGTAGCCGCTGACGAGTTCGACCTCCCAGATACGTCGCAACTCCGAGGTTCTGTCGGTGAGCACTACGAAGGCGATGGCAGTGGCGAGGGCGATGAACGACAGGGACGTGGCGTCCACGCCGAACGGGTAGATGCGCAGCGCGGTGAGGCCGCCGCCGATCCACGCGATGGTGATGCCGATGACGAGCACCGTCGACTCGCGCTTGCGCAGTCGGGGCGCGGTGCGCGCGTAGGCGAGCAGCCACACGCTGGCGGTGATGACGAGCACCGTGAGGATGGCGATGCCCACGAGGTACACGGGGCCCGGCTGCGTGATGGTGCCGGTGCGGGCGTCGCGCCCATGCGGCAGGAACCACCCGTGCACATTCGTGACGGCGAGCACCGAGAACCCGATGCTGCTCGCGAGCAGCGCGCTGCGTCCCCAGCGTTCGTAGCCGGCGTCACGGCCGGTGAAGCGGGCGGCGAAGGCCACGAGCGACGCGGGGCCGATGATGACGAACACCTGCGCCAGGTTGCGGATGCGGATGGCTTCGGCGGGTGCGACCCCGAGGGACACCCCGTAGGAGAAGCTCCAGCAGCCGATGGTGAGGATGTGCAGGGCCAGGCCATTGCCGCCGCGGATGAGGTGGCGCATGCCCCACACCGTGCCAGCGCCGGAGAGCGCGACGGCACCGACGAAGGTGAACACGGTCACCCACGGCGCAGGCGCAAGCACGGCCCCACCCCCTGCGCCCATGATGGCAGGGGGATCCGACGGAGGGAACCGTTTCGGTGTGTGTACTGCGGCATGCCGTGCCCGCGTGTTCGGGTGGCCCTGCGGCGTGCGCCATTGCGCATGCGATGCGTCGGCCTGGCCTCGGCGGGTTGGGACCGATCATGCCCTGCGCTTGGCCTCGCCGGGTTGGGACCGATCATGCTGCGCTGTAGTCGCGCCGCTTCGCGTCGCTCCACGCTGCGCATCGATCGGTACCCAACCCGCCGAGCTTGTAGCCCCGCTCAATCGCGGTGGCCGGCGGAATGTGCGGAGCGTGGAGCGGAGCGACTACAGCGGAGCACGCCCGCCGGCCACCGCGCACGGTGAGGCCCCGCCGTGCCCTGCTCTTCGGGGGTAGGTGCCCTTGCGTCAGGCGGCGGGGCGGATGCGCACCGTAGCTGCACGCACCTCGGGCACGCACATGGGCTCGGTGTACTCGTTGTCGCGGTACTTGGCGCGGTAGGCGTCGTCGATGCGGTCGTTCAGGGCGTCGTCCGTCTCGGCTGTGAAGGTGACCTGGTGTGTGGTGCCGGCCGCGGTGATGAGGCCCGTGCCCTGCTGCAGCGCAGCCCGGTACCAGCGTGACTCGACGCCCGTGTAGGCGCGCACATACAGCTCGCCATCGACGTTGACGCACCAGATCCAGGTGGGCGTGCCCGTCGTGATGCCATCGGGCCGGAAGGGCGCGATGTGGAGGTCGTCGGCCGCGATGATGGCGTCGAGCGTGGCGGTGGACCAGGTGGTCATGCGGGCTCCTTGTGATGCGGGTGGGTGCGTGCGTCGGGTGTGCTCGTGGGGTGGCGTGGCGGCGTCGGCCGTCGGCTGCGGCGTGGCGCGTCAGGGGATGTCGACGAGGACGCGGCCGAAGGGGCCGGCTTCCTGCGCGAGGTGCGCGTCGGCGATGCGGTCGAGCGGGAAGTGCTGCGCGACCGGCATGGTGAGCGCGTGCTCGGCGAGTGCGCGCTGGACGAGCTCGGCGGACGTCGCGCGGTCGGCGGCGGGCACGCCGTAGAGCAGCATGAACTGCAGCGTGGCCTGCGCATACATGAGCCGGCGCACGGGCAGCGACGGGTCGGCGCCGGGGGCGGCGGCGTAGGTGACGATGGTCGTGCCGTAGCCCGAGACCGCGAGGTCGAGGTCAAGGTTGGCGCCGAGGTCGAGCTCGATGATGCGATCGACGTGGGTGGACCATGCGCGCAGCTGCTCGATGGCGTCCGTGTCGCGGTAGCGGACGATGTGCTCGGCGCCGGCCTCGCGGGCGATGGCGGCCTTGTCGTCGCTGCTCACGGTGGCGGCGACGTGGGCACCGGCCCAGCGCGCCAGCTGCACCGCGGCACGACCCACCGCGCCCGCGCCACCTGCGACGAGCACATGCTTGCCCGTGATGGGGCCGTCGGAGAACAGGCAGTGCGCGGCCGTCACCGCGGGCACGCCGAGGGTGGCGCCCAGGGCGAAGGACGCGTCGTCCGCGAGCCGCACGGCGTGGTCGTCGGCGACGACGCACCACTGCGCGGCAGTGCCGTAGCGGTTGCCGTCCGCCGCAAGCTGCAGCCATACGCGCTCGCCGATGCGTGACGCGTCGACGCCCTCGCCCACCGCGTCGATGGTGCCCGCGCCGTCCATGTGCGGCACCTGGAAGCCGTCGATGGGACGCGGCGTGAGGCCACTGCGGATCTTCACGTCGGTGGGGTTGATGGCCGACACGGCGACGCGCACGCGCACCTGGCCCGGCCCGGGTTCGGGGCGCTCCACCTCGCGTACCTGCAGCACTGCGGCGGCGTCCCCGCCCTGCTCGTAGGTGGCGGCGATCATCGTGGTCATCGTGGGGCTCCTTGTCGGGCGGGTGGTGCGGTGCGGTGCGGGCGGTGCGGGTGGTGGCTGTGGTGCAGGGCGCCGGTGGTGCCTGCGGTGCGCGGCGCGCGTTGCCGCGTCCGGGTGGCAGTCAACTCCGCTGGTGCTTCGGCGGCAACGCGGCCCGCTGCCACGGCATTCCGTGCCGTGATCGCCGGGCCCGTCGGGTCGTCCGGGCTCTGGTTGCCGTTGGCGTTCCGTTTTCTCATGCATCAGCGGTTCGTGTAACGCTCATGCATGAGAAAACGGAACGCCGTCCGCTCGGACGCACCCCGTGCCGGCGCAGCCCGGCTCTCGTGTCAGAGGGGGCCGTGACGGCGGCCGCCTCCGAACACGACTGCCAGCAGCGGCAGGACGGACGCGCGCAGCAGCCAGTCGCCGAGCGACGGGTCGGACGGGTGCAGCACGGCGCCGGCGAGGATGAGCCCGACGAACACGAGGGCGTTGGCGATGCGCCGCATGCCGCGATCGAGCCGCAGCATGCGCAACTCAAGCAGCGGCACGCGCACCGACAGCTCGCCCCGCTCCACCGTGCGCAGCACGCGCTCGGCCCGCCCGGGCAGGGCGACGGCCGTCTGCAGCAGCTTGCGTCCCTCCTCGAGCAATGTGGACGAGCCTGGGA
>JAKALQ010000093.1 GCA_021824095.1 Actinomycetes bacterium | reverse complement strand
CTCGGACGACGGCCCGCTGCTTGATGCCATCGACGCGGCCCTGGTGGCACAGCCCGATGTCGCGGAGAAGATCCGTGGCGGCAAGGTGGCGGCGGCCGGCGCCATCGTCGGTGCGGTCATGAAGGCCACCCGCGGCCAGGCGGATGCGGGCAAGGTGCGGGCACTGCTGCTGCAGCGCCTTGGTGTCGAGGACGGTTCCTGACGTCCGGCATGGCATCCCTCCTGCAGCGCCGGCGAGCCTCCATGGACGCCGGTGACCTTGAGGTGCTGTCGAATGGCTTCGAGGATGGCACACCGCTGGTGTTCCTCCACGGCTACAGCGACATGGCCGATTGCTGGCTTGGCCTCATTGAGCGCCTCGGCATGGCAATGCCGGTGCACGCCCTCGACGCCCCGGGGCACGGCTATTCGCCGTTCCATGCCGGGTCCGGGTTCCTTGAGCAGCTGATGGAGCGTTCGGCGCGCTTCCTCGCATCCCTCGGACGTCCGAGCATCGTCATTGGTCATTCGCTTGGCGCGGTGCAGGCACTGGCCCTTGCGGGGGAGGTGCCGCACCTGGTGCGTGGCGTCGTACTCGAGGATCCGCCCATCGGCCCCGATCTCTCGCAATGGGCGGACCCGGCGTTCATCCACGGCATGGCGGAGGACATCCGTCGCGTGCAGGCGCAGCCCGTCGACGCGATCCTGGCGCGCGTTCGCGAAGCCCACCCGGCGTGGGATCCGATCGAGTTCGAGCCCATGGTGCGCAGCACCCTGCTCTTCGACCCAAGGGTCGCCGAGGTCGTGCGCATCCACCCGGACACCGGCGAGCACCTCCTGCGCCGCTCCACCTGTCCCACATTGCTGCTCACCGGTGATCCGGCACACGGGGCCATCATCGATGCCGACACGGTGGCATGGGCGACCGCGTTGCGTCCCGACCTGCAGGTCGTCCATCACCCAGGTGCCGGGCATCAGGTGCACCGGGATGCGGCCGAGGCGGTGGCAGACACCATCCGGGCCTTCATCGGGGTGTGGGCGTGAGCCGTGGCCTGCGCGCTTGCGCGCGTGGCCGGTGCCTGCGGACGTGTCGTGTGGGGGTGCCTGCATGGGTGACGGCGTGATCCGCACTGCCAGGCTGGACCTGCATGCGCTGCGTCCCGACGAGTACGAGGTGCTCGCCGTGGATCGCGATGATCCGCGGCTGTGGCTCGATCGCGGATTCACGAATCCGCATCGACACCTGGTCGACGATCCCGGACCGCTGCCCCACCGCATCCCGCGGGTGCGGCGCGATCCGGCCAGTGCGCCATACCTGCTGCGGCTCGCCGTCCTCCGTGAGCGCGGGGAGATTGTTGGCAGTGCGGGCTTCCATGATCTCCCCGACGATCGGGGCATGATTGAGATCGGCTTCGGCATCGAGCCGGCCTTCCGGGGGCAGGGCCTCGGCCGGGAGTTGCTCCATGGCATGTGGCATTGGGTCGTCAACCAGCCCGAGGTGCGTGTGCTGCGCTACACGGTGGCCCTCGACAATGCCGTGTCGCAGCACATTGTGCGGGGCCTCGGCTTCACGCACCTCGGCGTCCAGCAGGACGAGGAGGACGGTCCGGAGGACATCTTCGAGATGACCGTCGCGGAGTACCTGGACCGCTACCCGGCCTGAGCGCTGGACGTGTCAGCCGCGTTCGACGCAAGGGGCGCCGTTCACGCCGTGCATGCGGGTCCTGGCGCTATTGCACGGCGAAGGTGACGGTGACGACGGCGCGCACGCGCTTCGCGATGGTCGTGAGGTCATACCCGCCGTAGTCGCCCTCGATGACGTCCGGTGAGGTGACGGTGATGCTGCCGGACTGCACACTCGTGGCAGCACCGAGGCGCACGCCGAGTGCCTGTGCCATGATCTCGGCGCGATGGCGTGCGTCACGCACCGCTGCCTCCTGCACCTGTGGCCGCAACGTCTCGAGCTTCGACAGCGTGTACTGCGGCTGATTGGTGTTGAGGTTCACGCCCGGCACCACCGCGAGCAGATCCATGACCTTGGTGTTGAGGTTCGCGATCTGCTGCACATCCGTGGATCGCACCGTGAGCGACAGCGATGCATCCGTCTGCTGCATCCCACCGTCGTTCGACGTGTAGGTGTTGAGCGATCCGACACTCACCTGGTCAGCCCGAAGCCCGGCGCTCGTGAAGTAGGCGCGAACCTTCGGCAACGCGCTGGCGACGCGCTTCGCCGCAACCGCAGGATCCGTGTCGCGAGCACCGATCGTGATGGACCACGCAGCCGCGTCCGCGGTCGCTGGGATCACCGCCGAGCCCGTCGACGACACCCCGGTGACGGCGCGTGCGCGGAATCCGTCGCCGACGAACCACAACCCCACGCCGATGCCGACGGACATGACGAGGCCTGTCGCAATGAGTGCGATGCCGATGCGGTTCCTCATGTCTGTGACGCTACGCGCCGTCCCGGTGGGCGCAGGGGTCCAAGGTCACAGAGCGTTGAACGGCGCCCGCAGGGAACGGATCGTCGAGCGCTTCCGCCAACGTCCAAGGTCACGGAGCGTTGAACGGTGCCCGCAGGTGTCACGACCACCGAGCGCCCACGATGGCGAAGGGGGTCTCCACATCGCGGCCAGCGTGCTTGATGTGCACGACCACCGTTGCGGCCCACCATGACCGCGTTTTCCTTTGCAGCACATAGGTTTTCGGAGTATGTGCTCGTGCTGGCGGGCCGTCACGTGGAGACCCCCTCGATGGCGCAAGGTGGGGTTGCCAGTCGAGGATGGGTCGACGCACGTCCAAGCCTTCGTGGGTGTGGGGAACGACTTCTGCTTCTCGCTCCGACGCTGGGAGCCGAATCGGAGCGCGGAGCCCACAGCGCCTGTGCCGGCGGCTGTGGGGCCCGTGATCGCCCGGGCCGGCGGCTTATGGGGCCTGCGATCGCCCGTGCCGGCCGCTTGTGGCACCTGCGTCGCCCGGGCCGGCGGATGTGGCACCTGCGTCGCCCGGGCCGGCCGCTGTGGGACCTGCGTCTCCTGTGCCGGCCGCTGTGGGGCCCGTGATCGCCTGTGCCGGCGGCCGTGGGGCCTGCGTCGCCTGTGCCTGCCGCTTGTGGGGCCAGTGATCGCCCGTGCCCGCGTCGCCGATGCGATGGCCTGCTGTCGTCTGCGTGCAAGGATGACGGCATGCCAGCACGCAGGCTTGTCGTCGTCCCCTCGTACATTCGTGATGCCCTGCCGTCGAGTCTCACCGACGTCGTCGAACTGGACGAGCGCGGAACCCTGCCGGAAGCGGACCTCGCCGACGCCGCGTTCTATGTGCGCGCGTACTACGCGAGCCGGCGCGATGGTGAGATCATCGCGCGCATGCCCAACCTGGCAGTGGTGCAGACCCTCACTGCGGGCGTGGATGACGTACTGCCCTATGTGCCAGCAGGCGTGATGTTGTGCAACGCCGCTGGAGTGCATGACGCATCCACGGCGGAACTCACCGTCGGGCTCATGATCGCCATGCAGCGCGGTCTCCACGAGTACCGCGATCGCCAACACGCCGGCCAATGGCAGCACGAGTTTCGTCCGGCGCTCGCCGACAGTCGGATCCTCATCATCGGCGCCGGGCACATCGCGAGCGCGATCGCACGACGTCTCGCGCCCTTCGAGGTGCACGTCGATCGCATCGGCCGCACCGCTCGCGTCGATGATCTCGGCGCGGTGCATGCCATGTCGGCCCTCGACCACCTCCTTCCGCAGGCCGATATCGTGTCGCTCATCGTGCCGCTCACCCCCGACACTGCGGGCCTCGTCGACGCCGAGTTCCTCACCCGCATGAAGCCGGGAGCCCTGTTGGTGAACACCGCGCGCGGCGGCGTCGTCGACACCGATGCACTCGTCGCTGCGCTGCAGGCCGGGCGGATCCGCGCGGCACTCGATGTCACCGATCCGGAGCCGCTGCCGCCCGAACACCCGCTCTGGCAGGCGCCAAACTGCCTCATCACTCCCCACATCGGTGGCGACACCTCGGCGTTCCTGCCGCGGGCCAAGCGACTCGTGGCTGCGCAGTACGCCCGGTGGCGCGACGGCCTGCCACTTGAGCACGTCATCACGTCTCGCGTGCCGCAGGCCTGAACCAGCCGGGTTTCCGTCGCGGGCACGGTGCGTGCGTCTGCCGTTGTGCAGCGGGCGCAGACGGGACTGTCCGACGATCGCTGTGGTGCATCCGGTGGGTGGCATCCCACCTGCGTGCAGGACTGGTGGTGGTCCCATGCCAGCACTCGTCGCGCCAAGCCAGGACGGCACGCATCGCGTCTCGCGCACCCGGAGCACGCGCCGGGTTGCCCTACCGCAGCAGGTGCCGGGCCATGACGAGTCGCTGGATCTGGTTGGTGCCCTCGTAGATCTGCGTGATCTTGGCGTCGCGCATGTAGCGCTCGGCGGGAAGGTCCTTCACGTAGCCCGCGCCCCCAAGCAGTTGCACGGTATCGGTGGTGATGGCCATCGCCGTGTCGCTGGCGAGGCACTTGGCTGCGGCGCCAAAGAAGCCCAGGTCGTCATCACCGCGCTCGGATCGAGCTGCTGCCGCGTAGACAAGCTGCCGCGCTGCTTCCAACCGCATCGCCATGTCGGCGAGCATGAACTGCACCCCCTGGAACTCCGCAACGGCATGGCCGAACTGCATGCGCTCCTTCGTGTAGCGCACCGCGAGGTCGAGCGCGGCCTGTGCCAAGCCGATGGCCTGTGCCCCAACTGTCACGCGCGTGTGGTCGAGCGTGCGCAGCGCCAACTTCAGGCCCTCACCCGCTGTGCCGACGAGGCGGTCGCCCGGCACGCGCACGCCATCCAGGTGCAACTCGGCCGTGGGGGAGCCGGTGATCCCCATCTTGTGCTCCGGCGTGCCAACGGAGAACCCGGGGTCGTCGAGTTCGACAACGAAGGCCGACACATTGGCGCCGCGTCGACCGTCCGGATCCGTCACGGCGAAGACCATGAAGAATCCCGCCACCGGTGCGTTCGAGATCCAGGCCTTCGTGCCGGTGAGCACCCAGTCGTCCCCGTCGCGTACGGCGCGCGTGCGCATGGACGCCGTGTCGGAGCCCGCCTCGCGTTCCGACAGCCCATAGGCGAACATGACGTCACCGCGGGCCACCGGTGGCAGGTACCGCTGCTGCTGTTCGGGGGTGCCGGCAAGGAGCAGGGGGAGGGTGCCGAGCTTGTTCACTGCGGGGATGAGCGAACTCGCCATGCACCCCCGCGCGATCTCCTCGATCACGAGGCAGGTGGCGAGCGCGTCAGCGCCGGCGCCACCGAAGCGCTCGGGAATGTGCGGCGCATGGAAGTCCCCAGCCACGAGCGCCTGGTAGGACGCCCAGGGGAAGCTTGCCGTGGCATCCGCCTCGGCCGCGTTCGGCGCCACCTTCGCGTCGACAAGTTCTCGCACCGCCGCGCGCAGCATGCGGTATTCCTCGGGCAGTGTGAACAGGTCGTCGTCCATGTTCGATTCGTACCGCAGTCGCCTGCCGCTGTCACCGGTGCCGACGCGTGCAGCGCGTCAACTGCGCTGAGCAGGCGTCGATTGCGCGGTCGGACGTCGCACCGCGGTGGTCTACTCGTCGCACCGCGGTGGTCTACTCGTCGCACCGCGGCGGTCTACTCGTCGGACCGCGGTGGTCTACTCGCCGGACCGCGGCGGTTTGCTCGTCGGACCGCGGCGGTTTGCTCGCCGGACCGCGGCGGTTTGCTCGTCGCACCGCGGTGGTCTACTCGTCGCACCGCGGTGGTCTACTCGTCGCACCGCGGCGGTTCACTTGCCGCACCGCGGCGGTCTACTCGCCGATGGTT
>JAKALQ010000021.1 GCA_021824095.1 Actinomycetes bacterium | reverse complement strand
GCAATCTGCGCATCCGGACCGTGGTCACCGTCATGCCAGCGCTCCACCGCCTCCGCGAGGCCCTCGGCGGACAGCACACGCTCACGTCCGAGGCCGATCTCCCACTGCGGCGGCAGGTCGAGTCCATCGGTGGCCGCGGCGTAGCCTGGCTCGAGCCGCGGATCGTCCGGCGCTGTCTCGACAACATCACCGGCGCCGAGATCGCCAGGGCGCAGGCGCTCGGACCACGGCTGCCATGCAGGAACGCGGAGGGCACCGTCGCCGGGCTCCATCCAGATCTCGTTGATCGTGGCATCGGACGCGTCGCCCACCACCGCCACCGACCAATGCCAACCCGGGTAGCCGGGGTGCAGGGAGGCGAAGCGGACGACGGTCACATCACCAACGGGCTCGACGTCGAGGAAGGGGCCGACGTGGGCGGCATCATCGGCGACCTCGAGCACCGCGGCGCGGGCGCGATCATGCATTGTTCGGGTTCTCCGACGGGCTCAGCGCGATGCTCCACACGCCACGCGGGGACTGCTGGTTGCCGGTGAGCGCCACGACCTGCAGCGTCACGTTGTGGCCCATGAGCGACGTGCCGGCCGTCTCGGGGAACTGCATCTTCCAGTAACGACGGTGCAGCGGAGCGCTGGTGAGCGGCTGGGACTGGCCGTTGATGACGAGCTGCGGCACCCAGCCGGCGTCTGCCACATCGGAGTCGACGCTGATGCCGAGCGGCCCGCCCTGCTGGATCGTGAGGGCGTCCTTGGTGCCGGCGATCGCCTGGGTGTTGCAGGCCGTCGCCGCATCGCTGCTCCAGCAGAGGGCGGCGGAGTGCACCGAGTTGGGACCGGAGAACACCGACACCTCGGGCAGGGGCTTCGAGCACGCGGTGAGGCCCCCGAGGAGCGCGGCACCGACCACCAGCATCTTGAGCGACGTACGCATACCAACTCGCAAAGTCAACGCCGCGCGGGACCGCGGCCGCCCCGAGTCTACCTGCGAGGGGCGTCAGACTCGCCCGTGGCAAGGGCCGTGCGCCGGGCACGGTCGCGGCCCGCGGCGCGGAATGCGGAGGCGATGACGGCGCCCCCGATGCCGATACACAGCAACAGGCTCCAGAACCACACGGGTGGACGCTCGGGGAAGATGAACCCGGCGAGCATCACGACCTCGGCCACGAACCCGACGGCCATGAGGGTGCCGCCGACGATGAGTCGCGTCCTGAATCGCTCCATAGGGCAGTGAGCGTAGCGAATCACTACCATGGAGGCAGATTCCGCGACATGGGGTGGCGGGTGAGCAAGCGAGGGTGCCGTGCCGACCGGACGAGTGAAGTGGTACGACAGCGAGAAGGGGTTCGGCTTCATCGAGAGCGATGAGGGCGAGGACGTCTTCGTGCACACGTCGGCGCTGCCGGCGGGCGTGACGACCCTGAAGAACGGTGCCCGCGTCGAGTTCGGTGTTGCCGACGGCAAGCGCGGCAAGCAGGCGCTCGCGATCCGGCTCCTCGAGCCGCGGCCGTCCGTGGTGAAGGGCACGCGCAAGGGTGCGGAGCAGATGGCCGTGCTCATCGAGGATGTCATCAAGTTGCTCGACGGGGTCTCCAACGACCTGCGTCGCGGCCGCTACCCGAGCGACGCCCACGCCCGCAAGGTTGCCGCCGTCCTGCGGGCCATCGCCGACGACCTCGACATCTGACGCCCACAGCTCCCCGAACACGAGCTCCTCGTCCTGGCGCTTCACTCCGTGAGCACCCCTGCAACACGGCGTGTTGCGGGGTGCTCACGGAGTGAAGCGCCGGAGCGGGGGCCGGAACCACCAGAGCTTGGCCATGCGCGGGCACGCGCGCGGCTGAGCGAAGGGCCGAAGTGCGCGGGCGTGGTCAGTGGCCGGCGAGCCAGCGGGTGAGCCAGGGCCGGAACTCGGTGAGATCGCGCAGGATCACATCGGGGTTGTGCGCCTCGAGTTCGTCACGCGTCATGGGCCCGGTGGTCACGACGCAGGCCAGCGCATCGGCCGCGCGAGCGGCGCGGATGTCGCCCTCGTGGTCACCGACGTACACCGACACGTGCTCCTCCGCGAGCGCACGTCCCTTGTGCTCGGCGAAGAGGTAGCCGTACGTGACGTCGACGGGCAGTTCCACGACCTCGATGACGCGGTCGACGAAGTCCTTCTTCTTCGCGCTCACGACGATGACGCGGCCACCGGCCTCGTGTACGGCGTCGATCGCGTCACGGGCGCCGGGGAGGACAGTGGTGCGCGGGATGCCGTACTGCGCGTAGTGCGCCCGGTACTCGTCGAGCAGTTGCTCGTAGGACTCGTCGGGCAGCCACATCGGGAACACCATGTCGAGGGGCAGGCCGATGGTGGCCAGCACGTCGTCACGTCGCACCGCGACGCCATGGTCGGCGAACACGTGCGTGAGCGAGTCGGCGATGCCGTCCGCTGAGTCCACCAGGGTCATGTCGAGGTCGAAGCCGACGGCGAGTGCCATGTGCTGGATCGTAGGCGACTCACTGGATGGCGGCGTGCGTGAGGTGCAGCACCGGCCCGGCAGCCACCTTGCCGTCGGATGTCCGGGCGATGGCCGCGACGTCGAGGGTGTCGCCACCGGCCCACGCGGCGTCGGGGAGCACGAGTCGATAGGGCGCGTTGTCATCGCTGCCGAGTGCATGCCACGCGCAGGTGGCACAGGTGCGGGCCACGAACGTGACCGTGAGCGGATCCAGCCCCGTCGGCTGCGACGCGGTGAGCACCGCGCCACCGGCATCGCGGTTCATGGCCGCTGACACCGTGAGCTGGGGCGCCGACGCGGTCGCGGGCAGGCGCGTGCTCGCACGCAGCACAAGCACCGCATTGGGCGCGATGGTGAGCGGGAGCGTGCCGTCCGTACCAGCGCGCGCAGTGGTGCGGGCACCGAGCAGGGTGGTGAAGGTGGCACCCGGCGTACTCGTCTGCACACGCACGCGCGCCTTGGTCCCCGCGGCATTCGTCACCACGACGAACTCTCGACGATCGGCACCATCGATGCGTGACCATGCGAGCACACCGCCGTCGGCGGCACGGACCACGAGGGCACCGTCCCGCAGCGCGGGGTAGCGCGTGCGCAGCCCATTCACCGCGGTAATGAAGCGGGCGATGGGATTGGCAAGCGCCGCCGCGGTGAGCGAGGAACCCTTGCCGATGGGCTTGCTGCCAAGCCGACGCTGCGTGCGCCAACTGGCGACCTGCGTCGGGAACATGTCCTGCCGCGCCTCCTTGTCGCCGCCGACGCCGACCATGCCCACCTCGTCGCCGTAGTAGACGACGGGCGCGCCGCGCAGCAGGGCGGTGAGGGCCGTTGCGATCTCGACGCGTGGCACGCTCGCCAGCGACCCGAGCAGGTAGCCGATGCGTCCCATGTCGTGATTGCCGGTGAAGGTGGCGAGGGAGTAGGCGTTCGCCACTGTGCCGGTCTCACTGGTGCCCGTGTTGTAGAAGTCGTCGTAGCCAAGGGTGTCGCGCACCGCGGCTGCCGACTGCTGCTTGAGGTAGGTCACGATGGAGTCCTGCAGCGGGAAGTCGAGCAGCGAGGCCAGGCCGTTGTTGCGCACGAACATCGAATCGAACACCGGATCCGCCGTGGCCACCTCGCCGAACATGTCGAAGTTCGACGTGACCGCGAAGTCGGGGCGTCCGTGGGTGCGCACATAGTCGACGAGGGCCGGCACCCACCGATTGAAGTACTGCGGATCCACATGGCGGGCCGTGTCGATGCGGAAGCCGTCGATGCCGTACTTGAGGATCCAGTCGCCGTACGCCTGTGCGAAGCCGTCGACGACGACCTGGTTCTCGGTCTTGATGTCGTCGAGCCCGTAGAAGTCACCCTGCTGCAACTGCGTCTGGTTGCCCCAGTCGGTGATGTTGCCCTGGTTGTGGTAGTTCGCGAGGTCGTTGAGCCACGCGGGGGACTTCACCTGCTCCATCCCGGCGGGGATGTAGGCATCCGGCTTCGGCGTGGCACTGAAGGAGTAGTCGCCGCTGCGGTAGCGGATGACGTCGGCAGTGTGGTTCATGACGATATCGAGGAACACCTTGAGCCCGAGGGCATGGGCGCGCTTCACCATGGCATCGAACTGCGCGGCGGTGCCGAGGTGTGGGTCGATCTGCGTGAAGTCGAGGATCCAGTATCCGTGGTAGCCGGCGGACCCGCCCTGCACGGCCCGATTGACGAACGGCGGTGTGATCCAGAGGGCGTTGAAGCCCATGCGCTTGATGCGGTCGAGGTTGCGCGTGAGGCCGACGAGGTCACCGCCGTGGAACATGCCCGGGTCGGTGGGATCGTTGCCACCGAACGCGAGACCACCGGCTGGCCCTGCACTCCCCCGGTCGTTCGCCGTGCTGCCATTGGCATAGCGATCGGTCATGACGAAGTAGAAGGAGTCCTGCGCGAGCGAGGCGCGAGGCATGGTGCCGCCGAGCGTCGTGACGACGTCCTGTGGCACGGTGTCGTCGGCATGCGCCGCGCCGAGCGATGCGAAGGTGAGGGCTGCCACCAGGGCTGCCACGGTGCTCCGCCTCACGAGATCCTCCAGATCCCGCCCCCGGCTCCGGGGACGTCGACGTTGAGCCGTCCGGCATCGAGTCGGGCGGTGAAACCGTGCACCGGCGCAATCGCGTGGATTCCGAATGCCTCGGCGTCAATGGCGACGGCAGCGGTGGCCGTGCGCGCAACCAGGATGAGCAGGCGCTCGCCCGCACGCTCGCGCAGGAAGGCCAGCACATCATCGGTGACCAGCACCCAGCGCAGGCCGCCGTCGGCCAAGGCTGGCGCGGAGCGACGCAGGTGCAGCAGTTCGCGGTACGCCGCGAGCGTGGCGGTGTCCCAGCGCTCCGGCGCCTGCCAGGGGAAGGGGGTGCGCCCCTCCTCCCCCCACCTGCCCTCGGCACCGATCTCGTCGCCAGCGAACAGCATGGGCGTACCGGGCAGCGTCACCATGAGCAGTACGGCGGCCAACTGGCGTTCCCGATCGCCGGTGATCGTGCGGATGCGCGGGGTGTCGTGCGAACCGAGCAGGTTCCAACTGGCACGCCACTGCTCCCAGGGCATGCGGGAGGCGAAGGACCGAAGGCTGGCAACGGCCTGCACGCCACCCAGGCGCGGCACGGCGGCATGTGGCACCGCCGCCGGCGGGGCGTACTCCGGATCGCGCAGCCACGCCGTGACGGGCCGCTGGAACGCGGCGTAGTTCATGGCGCCCTGCCAACCGTCGCCGGGAAGGTCCGGCCCTGCATCATGGAAGTGCTCGGCGATGAGGGCCTTGTCCGGACCCTCCGCGATGACGGCCTCGCGGGCCAGCCGGGCGATCTCGTGGTTACGGTCCTCTGCCCCGAGGCGGCCGGTCATGTTCGCGACGTCGATGCGCCAGCCATCGAGGTGGAAGGGTGCGCGCAGCCAGCGGCGAAGCACCGCATCCTCGTCGGTGAGCATGCGCCCTCGCAGGGCGGCCGACGCATAGTCGAGCTTCGGCAGGGTGCGCACGCCGAACCAGGAGACGTAGCCGTGCGGCAGCGTCGGGTCGAAGCGGTAGCAGTTGCGCCACTCGGGATCACCGGCCTGGGCGGCCACGAACCACGGGTGCGTGACGCCGGTGTGGTTGGTGGTGAGGTCGCCGATCACGCGCATGCCACGAGCGTGCGCCGCGGCCGTGAGCGCGATGAGCGCCTCGTCACCACCGAGCGCCGGGTCGACGTGGTCGAAGCTTGCGGCGTCGTAGCGGTGATTGGACTGGGAGGGGAAGAAGGGCGTGAGGTACACGGTGTCGGCGCCGACGTCTGCGATGTGGTCGAGGTGGTCGATGACGCCCCACAGATCGCCGCCGAACCACTCACGCCCGGTGGTGGGACCACGGCCCTCGGGACGATCCGTCCAGTCGCGCGGCACGGCCCACGCTGGAGCCATGGTGATGCGGCCCGAGCGCGCGAAGCGATCCGGGAACACCTGGTACACGACCGCACTGCGCAGCCAGGCCGGCACGGCAGGTCCGGTGGAGAGGGCGAAATCGTGGGCGTCGGTGACGTCGTGGTCGACGAGGCCCGCCGCGGTGCACCAGGCGTAGCCGACGCCACCACCCTCGATACGCCACCGGTAGTGCTGCACCGGATTGCGCACCGGGAGCACGGCCTCCCACAGGTCGTCGACGCCATCCTGGGACGACACCGCGGCCGGCACCACGCGTGGCTCGCCGTCGATGACGGTGCGCAGCCACACGGACTCGACAGCGAGTGCACGTGGGACGCGCAGCAGCAGGGCCACGTCGTCACCGAGTGCAGGGTGCGCATCGGCCACGTACGTCCCGGATCCGTCATGGTGGATCCGGGCGACGGCGTCGTTCATCCCTTCACGGACCCCGCGGTGAGGCCGCCGACGATGAACTTCTGCAAGGAGAGGAAGAGGATGACGAGTGGGATGGACGCGAGCAGCGACCCGGCGGCGAAGGGGCCCCAGTTCTGGTTGAACTGCCCGCCCACGAACTGCTGCAGGCCCACTGCGATGGTGCGCGACTGCGGATCCGTGAGGAACACGCTTGCCATGATGAATTCGTTGAAGGTGCCGATGAAGGAGAGCAGGGCGACGACCGCCAGCACCGGTGCCGAGAGCGGGAAGAAGATGAGCCAGTAGACCTGCATGGGCGAGGCGCCGTCGACGCGCGCGGACTCATCGAGTTCAGCGGGGATGGTGTCGATGAAGCCCTTGAGCAGCCAGGCATTGATGCCCATGGACCCGCCGAGGTACACCAGCAGCAGACCGCCAAGTGAACCGAGGCCGAAGGCCGGGAACACCTTGTAGACCTCGCCCATGATGACGTAGATGGCGGCGAGGGCAAGGAAGGTGGGGAACACCTGGATGAGCAGCAGCGCCTGGATGCCGATGCGGCGGCCCTTGAACTTCAGGCGGCTGAAGGCGTAGGCGGCGGCCGCACCGATGAGCACCGAGATGATCGCGTTCAGTGACGCGATGATGATGGTGTTCCTGATCCACGCGCCGAAGGGGATGCTCGATGAGTGGAAGAGGAGGGTGAAGTTGTCCCAGCCGGCCTTCGTCGGGAAGATCGATGTGGTGACGAGCGTGCCCGTCGTCTCGAAGGCCGAGGTGAACACGATCCAGATGGGAAAGATCGTGAAGACGATGAGCACCCACGCGTAGGCGTGGCGCCAGAGGTTCCGTCGGAATTCACGCATGTAGATCAGAACTCCTCGAGTGCCTTGCTGCGTCGGATGCTCCACAGGGAGAGGCCGGCGACGATGACGAACATGAACATCGAGATCGCGGAGGCGAGGCCGTAGTCACGCGCATTCGGTTGGCTGATGGCCGTCTGGTACGCGTAGCTGATGAGGATGTCGGTGCCACCGGCACGCTGACCAGCGAGGGCGTCACGTGGGCCGCCACCGGTGAGCAGGTAGATGATGTTGAAGTTGTTGAAGTTGAAGGCGAACGACGAGATGAGCAATGGCGACAGGATCTGCAGCAGCAAGGGCAGCGTGATCTGTCGCAGCGACTGCCAGGCGCTGGCACCGTCGATCGATGCCGCCTCCTTCAGCTCGGACGGGATCGCCTGCAGGGCACCGCTCGAGATGAGGTACATGTAGGGGAAGCCCAGCCACAGGTTCACGAGGATGACGATGGCCTTGGAATCGGTCGACGAGTTGAAGAAGTCGATGTTCTGGCTGATGAGGTGGAAGTTCATGAGGATGCGGTTGATGATGCCGAAGTCCGTGTTGAACATGCCGCGCCAGACCAGGATGCTCATGAAGGACGGGATCGCGTAGGGCAGGATGAGGATCGACCGGTAGAAGGCGCGCCCGCGGATCTTCTTGTCCATCGCGAGCGCGAGACCGAGGCCCACGATGAAGGTCGTGAGCACCGACAGCAACGCGAACATGACCGTCCAGATGAAGACCTGGATGAACGGATCCCGCAGCTCGGGGTTGGTCACGAGGCCCACGAAGTTCTGCGGGAAGTTGGGGGTGCGCCACCCGGGCGTCAGGAAGTCGGTGGACGGGTTCTTCGGGTTGACGAAGTTGCCCTGCCCGCCGTCGACGTAGGTGACGCCGGTGCTCGCGGACTTGATGGTGTCGGTCTTGGGGTCGTACGACAGGTCCTGGGACACGAGGACGGCGAGGGAGCCGTACTGCGGTGCCACGTACTTGCCGTGCCCGTCAGGGAAGCGCAACTGCTGCACGGCATCGCCAAGGTTCGCCACCTCGTCGGGGGTGAGCGGCGTGAAGCCTGCGGTCTTGTTCGGCACCCCGTTGCTGTCGGTCGTGTAGCTGCCCGCCGCAAGCGGCGTAATCGTCTGCTGGGTGGCAAGCGAGACCGTGTGGTCGGTCTGGTTGCGCATGAGGGCGGCGAGCTGACCCTGGTAGTGGCCGAGGGTGATGTCGTAGGCGGTGCCGGAGGGATCCGCCTTCACGGAGCGCGCGAGCACCTGCGTGATCGCGTCCTGCTTCGTGATGATGTTGCCGGTCTGGAACTTGAAGCCCGACATGACGACGGTGTACAGGATCGGCACGACGACGAAGGCGATGAGGAAGACGATGCCCGGCGCCATGAACTTCACCGGTGTCGGCGCCCGGAAGATGTAGGAGTAGTTGATGAAGGCGAGCGCGATGACGAGCGCCACACCGAGGATCACGGAGTTGCCCGTGAACGCGGATGACGCCGCGATGCCCCCGACGATGTCAATGATCGCGAGGAAGGCGAATTTCAGGAGCGTGGCCGGGAGGCCCCGGAAGCCGACGAAGCGATACACGTGGCGCATCCAAGTCGCAGAGGGTGGATGGGGACGGGACGACGAGCCCCGGGCAGGCGTTGGGGGCGCGGCGCGAGCGCCGCGCCCCCAACGTCGATGGAGCGATTACTCCTTGTAGCCCGCGACGAAGTCCATCTGGGCGTTCTCCGCAGCCTTGGCCAGCGTGGCCTTGAGCGGAGCACCCTGGACGAAGATCTTCGTGTAGGTGCTGGTGAGCAGGTCGTACCAGTTGGCGCCTGAGGCGGTGTTGTTCAGGAACATGTCGATCTGCGTCACACCGTGGCTGCCGGCCTTCGCGAAGGCGGCGACAGCGGGATCGGTGATCTTCGCCTTGATGTTCGCCGCCGGGCGGTTGCCGATCGCGGTGAGCGCGGCCTGCGTCTTGGCGTCAGCCATGTACTGGATGGCGAACTGCATGGCGCCGGAGGTCACACCGTGGTTCTGCGAGAAGGTGGTGACGTAGATGCCCTGGTAGCCGGTCCACGGCGAGCCGAAGGTGCCCTTCTTGACGCCGGGCACCGACATCATCTTGAAGTGCGTGCCGAGGGCCTTCTGCACGTTGGCGAGGTTCCAGCCGCCAGAGTTGGCGAAGGGGATCTTGCCGGCGAGGAAGTCCGGCGTGCAGTCCGCCCACTTGAAGAAGCCGTTGGACTTCCCGTTCTTCGCGAGCAGGTACTTCTGCACGTTGTTCACGAAGGCCGGCGCGTCGAGGCCGGTCTGCATGATGTTCGGCGAGCCGTCCTTCTTGATGCCCCAGGCGTAGCCGCCGAGCGCGGTGATGACGGGCTGCGAGCCCCACACGCCGTCGAGGGCGCAGAAGCCGGCCGTCATGGTCTTCTTGTTCTTCAGGTACAGGTTGACCATGTCACCGAAGGTCTGCGGCATCTTCTTCACGAGCTTGGTGTTCACGTACATGGCGGTGGTGTCCATGTCGAGCGGGATGCCGTAGAGCGAACCCTTGTAGGACAGCGTCGAGAGCGCACCGGCCGTGAAGTCGGCCTTGACGCTCGCCGGCAGCGTGAGCGGCATGAGCTTGCCGTCCTTCGCGCCCTGCGAGGCGTACGCCGAGTTGCTGATGATGAGGTCGGGGCCGGTCGCCGCAGTGGCGTTCGACCAGGCGGCGTCGAGCGCCGTGAGGCTGCTGAACGACTTGATCTGGATGTCGTAGCCGGCGATGTTCGGCGGCAGCTGCGCGAGCAGCTTCACCATGGCCGGGCCACGCTGATCGTCGGTCCAGACGACGACCGTCTTGTTTGCCGCGGATGCCGCCGGCGCCGTGAGCGCGATGGCGCCCATGGCGACGGCCGCCGCCGCAGCGAACGCACGAGACGTGCGAATCTTCATTCGATTTCCTCCGCTGGGTGGTTGCTCCGGGTGGAGCGTGCTCCAAGTGTCGTGCGCCGGGGGGTCCACCGCCACCACCCCGGGCAGTCGTTATGCGACCGTCACACGTTGCGATGACATTGCGCACCATCGTCGTGATGCGCATGCGTTCAGCGGTCCCGACCTAGCGTCGGTTGGCAGCGGAGATGCGTGGAGCCCCGGTGCTGTGCACCGGGGCTCCACGATCGGACGTCACGCTCGACGGCACGGGGAACCGCGCCGCCTGGGCGGCTAGAAGTCCATGCCACCCTCGCCGCCGGCCGGCATCGCCGGCTTCGGCTCGGGCTTGTCGGCGATGACCGCCTCGGTGGTGAGGAACAGGGCCGCGATCGAGGCCGCGTTCTGCAGCGCCGAGCGGGTGACCTTCGCCGGGTCGATGATGCCGGACTTCACCAGGTCGACGTACTCGCCCGTGGCCGCGTTGAGGCCGTGGCCCGCGGGGAGGTTGCGCACCTTCTCCACGACGACGCCGCCCTCGAGGCCGGCGTTCATGGCGATCTGCTTCAGCGGTGCCTCGATGGCGACGCGCACGATGTTCGCGCCCGTGGCCTCGTCACCCGTGAGCGACAGGGTGGCAAGTGCCTTGTCACCGGCCTGGATGATGGCGACGCCACCACCGGCGACGATGCCCTCCTCGACGGCCGCCTTGGCGTTGCGCACGGCGTCCTCGATGCGGTGCTTGCGCTCCTTGAGCTCCACCTCGGTCGCGGCGCCGGCCTTGATGACGGCGACGCCACCGGCGAGCTTCGCCAGGCGCTCCTGCAGCTTCTCGCGGTCGTAGTCGGAGTCCGACTTCTCGATCTCGGCGCGGATCTGGTTCACGCGACCGGCGATCTGGTCGGCGTCACCGGCACCCTCGACGACCGTCGTCTCGTCCTTCGTGACGACGACCTTGCGGGCACTGCCGAGCAGCGACATGTCGGCGTTCTCGAGCTTGAGGCCGACCTCCTCGCTGATGACCTGGCCACCGGTGAGGATGGCGATGTCCTGCAGCATGGCCTTGCGACGGTCACCGAAGCCCGGGGCCTTGACGGCGACCGAGCGGAAGGTGCCCTTGATCTTGTTCACGACGAGCGTCGCGAGGGCCTCGCCCTCGACGTCCTCGGCGATGATGAGGAGCGGCTTGCCGGCCTGCATGACCTTCTCGAGCACCGGGACGAGGTCCTTGATCGAGGAGATCTTGGAGTTGGCGATGAGGATGTAGGGATCCTCGAGCACCGCCTCCATGCGCTCGGCGTCGGTCGCGAAGTAGTGGCTGATGTAGCCCTTGTCGAAGCGCATGCCCTCGGTGAGCTCGAGTTCGAGGCCGAAGGTGTTGCTCTCCTCGACGGTGATGACGCCTTCCTTGCCGACCTTGTCCATGGCCTCGGCGATCATCTCGCCGATCTGGGTGTCGGCGGCCGAGATGGACGCGGTCGCGGCGATCTGGTCCTTGCCCTCGATGCTCTTGGCACTCGCGAGGAGCTCGGCGCTGATGGCGGCCACGGCCGCCTCGATGCCCTTCTTCAGGCTCATCGGGTTGGCGCCGGCGGCCACATTGCGCAGGCCCTCGCGCACCAGGGCCTGGGCGAGCACCGTGGCGGTCGTCGTGCCGTCACCGGCGACGTCGTCGGTCTTCTTCGCGACCTCCTTGACGAGCTCCGCACCGATCTTCTCGTACGGGTCGTCGAGCTCGATCTCCTTGGCGATCGAGACGCCGTCGTTCGTGATGGTGGGGGCGCCCCACTTCTTCTCGAGCACGACGTTGCGGCCCTTGGGGCCGAGGGTCACCTTGACCGCGTCGGCGAGGGTGTTCATGCCCCGCTCGAGCGCGCGGCGCGCCTCTTCGTCAAACGCGATGATCTTCGCCATCTGTGGTTGGTCCTCCAGGACGTGGTGTGCTCCCGGGTGCCATGCCCGCGACGGCGAGTCGTCCCGCCGCCCATGGGGGCAACGGTCGACCCCGGCACCAGGGAGGGGGTCCACCCGACGTCGGCGGCATTGGCGCTCGCAGCCGTCGAGTGCTAACCCCGAGATTAGCACTCCCCCACTCCGAGTGCTAACAACCCATCCGCGCTAGGACTCAGAATGGGTTGAATTTTGGGGTGGTTTGTCCGCCCGTTTTGAGTCCTAGCGCGAAAGGTGGACGGCGGGTGGGGGTGGGAATGCAGGAAGGGCCGCCCCTGGTGGGGCGACCCTTCGTGACTGCGTCGTGGTTCAGCCGGCGAGCTTGACGTTGCCAGCCTGCGGGCCCTTGGGGCCGTCGACGATCTCGAACTCGACGCGCTGGTCCTGCTCCAGCACACGGAAGCCATCCATGACGATGGCCGTGTGATGGACGAAGACGTCGCGGTCGGTGCCGTCAACCGAGAGGAAGCCGTAGCCCTTCTCGGAGTTGAACCACTTCACCGTTCCGGTAACCGGAGTGGACATGCATGTTCCTTACTTACATGGGGCGGCGCAGCCGACGGCCGCACCGGGTCGTACGTCGTGCATTGCCCACGAAAGCAGGAAAGGCGATTTGGACCGAGACCACTGTAGCGGCAGATGTGGCATGGACCACAGCGGAGCACACGAGCCCAGCGCCGAACGGACGTCGCATGTTCGGGCAACCCAACGTTCGCCCGAGGTTCCGCCCTAGAGCGAGATGCCCATGCGCTTGGCGGAGCGCGCCTTCTGCCGCGCATCCCGCATGCGCCGCAGGCGCTTGACCAGCATCGGCGAGTGCTCGAGCGCGGCCGGCATGTCGATGATGGCGTTGAGCACCTGGTAATAGCGGGTGGCGCTCATGTCGAAGAGGTCACGGATGGCCTCCTCCTTGGCACCCGGGTACTGCCACCACGTGTGCTCGAACTCGAGGATGCGCGCATCGCGCTCGGAGAGGCCCTCGACTGTCGGCTGCAGTTCGCGTGCCGCTTCCACCGATGCCCTCCTTCGCCCGGCCCCACCACGGGTCCGACGGGACGAGCGTAGCGACCGAACCACACGGTTGTCATTAGCCGCAGGGGGCCATCCGAACACCCTCGACACCCATGGAGCGTCGGCCCGGCACATGGCACGCTGTGTCCATCATGCGCGCGCGCCCCGAACGCCGATGGTCGTCCCTGACCGAGCACCGGCTCGTCCGGATGTTCACCGTGCGCGCCCAATGGGTGCGCCGCGTGGTCGTCACGTCCATGGCCGCGGCACTGGCCTGGGTGGTCGCCGACAGCCTGCTCGCGGGCGGCGGTGTCACGGCCGCGATCGCCGCCGTCATCACGATCCAGGTGTCACTGCACAAGTCCCTCCGCGAGGGGTTCGCGCAGATCCTCGGCACCGGCATCGGCGCCGGCGTCGGCGTGCTCGCCAGCGACCTCGTCGGCCTCGGCTTCATCACCGTCATGGTGACGGTGGCCCTTGCCTCCGTGGCGGCCCGCGCGCTGGGCCTCGGTGCCGCTGCGTCCATCAACGTCGTCATCACCGCGCTCATCGTGATCGGCCCCGGGCCCACCGAGAGCACTGCTGCGCATCGCCTCATCGCCATCGTCGCCGGCAGCCTCGTGGGCATCGGCCTCTCCTACTTCTCGCACGCCAAGACGCCTGCGGGTCGCACGGTCGACGAGATCAGCGAGTTGGCGACGGCTGCGGCGCAGCTGCTCGCCGACATGGCGACGGGTGTGTCGGACGGCGTCGATCGCGCCGAGGCGGCCACCTGGCTGGCCCGTGGCCGCGCCCTCGTCGCACGCGTCCCGCGGGTACGCGCGCAGGCCGCGGAGGCACGCGACTACTCACGCTGGTTCCCGCTCGCCGAGCGCAGCGAGGCCGAGGACCTCTACACGCGCGCCGTGGCCCTCGACCACGCCGTCGAGCAGGTGCGCAGCATCGCCCGCACCCTCTTCGACACCACCGTCGATGGCGCCATGTCCGCCACCCTCAACGCCCGCATCGCGGACGCCCTCGCGACCGCCAGTTACGCCATGAGCGCCTCGGTTGTCGAGCTGCGGGACGAGATCGACGCGCCCCTCGACCCCGCGGTGACCGAGGACGTGCGTCAGGCCGGCGCCGGCATCACCGAGCAGCTCATCGACGAGCACCACGACGTCGCGCCCGAGCAGCTCGAGCACGGCATCTCGATCGCCACGCACCTGAGCCGCATGGCCGACTCCCTCGACCAGTCCAGCCCGGCCATCCGCGAGGTACCCGATCCGGGCCCGCCCACCGAGGAGCTCGTGCTCAGGCTGCCGGGCCAGCGCCGTCGCCGACGCCGTCACCGTTGACGCGCTGCCAGCGCTTCCACCACTCGAACCACGCGACCCCGAGCACGCCCGCGCCCGCGGCGACGACGACGTCCGTCGCCCCGAGCGGCCCCAGTCGGAAGGCATTGCGAAGCCAGGGCACACCGAGCAGCAGCGCCAGCATGAGCAGCGCGCCACCGAGGATCCACGGCACCGTGCGGTTGGCCCGCTCCCGCGCGGCACGCCACGCCGACAGCCGATGCGACCGATTCACGAGGATGAGCGCCACGTTGCCGATGACGAGCGTCACGAAGGCGAGCGACCGCACCACCGTGTCGGGCCGCCCACCGAGCACCCCCCACAGGAAGACGGCAAGCACCGCGACGAGCACTGATGCCCCTTGCAGCAGCGCGACGATGAGGAGCCGACGGTCGAGCATCGGCGCATCGACGCGACGGGGTGGCCGACGCATGATGTCCGGGTCCACCGCCTCGGACTCGAACACGATGGAACAGGCCGGGTCGATGATGAGCTCGAGCAGCGCGATCTGCAGCGGCAGCAGCACGAGCGGCCAGTCCGCGACGAACACGGGGATGAGGGCCATGCCGAAGATCGGCACATGCACGGCCATGATGTAGGTCATCGCCTTGCGCAGGTTGTCGAAGATGCCGCGCCCCTGACGGATGCCGGCCGCGATGGAGCTGAAGTCGTCGTCGGTGATGACGAGCGCCGCTGCCTCCCGGGCCACATCGGTGCCGCGGGCACCCATGGCGAGCCCGATGTCCGCCGCCCGCAGTGCGGGTGCGTCGTTCACGCCATCGCCGGACATGGCCACCACCTGCCCGTCGTCCTGCAGGGCACGGACGAGCCGCAGCTTCTGCTCGGGCACCATGCGCGCGAACACGGACGTGACACGTACCCGCTCGCGCAGCACCTCGTCGGGCATGGCGGCGAGTTCGGGACCGGTGATGCACGTCTCCGGATCGGTGAGCCCGATCTCGCGGGCGATGGCCCGCGCCGTCCCAGGATAGTCGCCCGTGATCATGATGGTGCGCACCCCTGCGCGTGCACATTCCGCCACCGACGCGGCGACACCCGGCCGCACCGGGTCATGTAATCCGACAAGTCCGAGGTATCGGAAGGGGAGCGCAACTGGGTCATCCGGGAGCGGCAGCGCCGGATCGTGCCGTGCCACCGCGACCGCGAGCACACGCCGCCCATTCGCCGTCGCACCCTCCACCTGCGCCGTGAGTCGTGCCCGGCTGATGTCGTCCAGCCCGCACAACTCGGCGATCGCCTCGGGTGCACCCTTGGCCGCCACGACGAGGTCACCGCCGGCCGGGTCGCGCCACACATGCGCGAGCGCCATGCGCCGCTCGGACAGCGGGTACTCGTGCACCAACGCCCAGCTGGGGTGGAGCAGCCGTGCCGCCTCCGGATGGTCGGCGCCGAGGGCGAGGAAGGCACGATCCATGGGATCGAAGGGGTTCACGGGCGAGGCGAGCACCGCTGTCTCGACGAGCTCGTCGAACGCCGCCGGCGGCGGGCCATCCGTGAGGGCGTGCTCGCGCCCGTCGAGGATGAGGTCCTGCACCGTCATGCGATTCCACGTGAGGGTGCCCGTCTTGTCGACACAGACGACGGTGGCCGATCCGAGCGCCTCGATCGCCGGCGCGCGGCGCGTGAGCACGTGTTGCTGCGCCATGCGCCAGGCGCCGAGTGCGAGGAACACCGTGAGCACCACGGGGAACTCCTCGGGCAGCATGGCCATCGCGGTGGCGATGCCGGCGAGCAGTCCCTGCAGCCAATGCCCGCGCGTGAGGCCGTACACGAGCACGACGACCGAGGCGGCGAGGACGCCGGTGATGGCGACGACGCGCACGATGCGATCGACTTCGCGCTGCAGCAGAGTGCGCTCGACGGTGATGGAGCCGAGTGCAGTGCCGATCCGCCCCAGCGCGGTGCGCGGGCCGGTCGCACGCACCAGGAGCAGTCCCTGGCCGCGCACCACCAGCGTGCCCGAGAACAGCCACGGGGTGTCCTCACCGCCCGGTTGCCCCATTGGCGATTCGGCTGCGCCCGCCTCCGCTCGCTTCCGCACGGACACCGACTCCCCCGTGAGTGCCGACTCGTCCACGAGGCAGTTGGAGGCCTCAAGCAGCACGCCATCTGCGGGCACGCGATCTCCCTCGACGAGCACGACGTGGTCGCCGCGCACCACCTCGGCGCCGGCCACGCGCACGCGGGCGCCGTCGCGGATGACGAGGGCGCGCGGTGCGGAGAGGTCGCGCAGTGCGACGAGGGCGCGCTCGGTCTTGTGCGTCTGCACGATGGAGATGACGATGACGACGCTCACGAACGAACCGAGGATGATGCCGTCCAGTCGCTCTGCGAGCACCAGATTCACGAGCGCCGCACCGACGAGCAGCAGCAGCATGGGTTCACGCAGAACATCGGCAGCCTGCCGCAGCAGTGACCGGGGCGCGGCGCTCGGCAGCTCGTTGGGCCCCTCATCGCGCAGGCGGGCAGCAGCCTCGGCGCTGCCGAGTCCCTCGTAGCCCGCAGTCGGATCCACGATGCCTCCCTGCACTGCCATTGTGCACGGGCGGTCGCTGCTGTCACACGGTCCGGCGACCCGGTGGGCGCAGGTGCCCGTAGTGCCAGTGGCCACCCCGCTCGCATTCGTACGCGCCCATGCGTTGGCCGAAGTCGTGCGTATGGCGCCTGGCAGCCGCTTGCGCGGCAGCGCGCGACCGGTAGGCGGTCTTGGCGGAGCCGTCAGCGTTCCAGTGACTCTGCGGTCCGCGCCGACGTGGCGGGCGCCCCCGTCCGAGGCGCACGAGCGCGAACACGAGGAGGACGAGCACGAGCGCGCCCACGAGCAGGGCGGTCACGCGCGCCATCGCGCGACCGTCCCTCGCGCCACCTGCGCCCGAGGCCACAGCAGGGCGCCAACCCCGAGGCACAGCGCCGTCGCTGACGCCACGGTGAGCACGGCACCGACGACGTCACTGAGGTAGTGCGCGCCCACGTACATGCGGGTGAAGCCCATGACGGCAACTGCCGCGATGCCGACGCCCCAGACGGTGCGCTCCCACCGCGACCCGCGCGCGATGAGGATGGCGGCCACGGCACAGGCGGCGATGAAACTCGTGTGCCCGCTCGGGAAGCTGTCGTGACCGACCACCGGCGCCAGAGGATGCGACAACTGACGCGCATCGGGACGCGGCATGCCCACCACACGCTTCACGAGCGTCGACGCCGACCAGTCGATGGTGGCGACAAGGAACACCCCGAGCGACCAACGCCACGAACGCGTGCTTTGCCACAGCACAACGAAGACCAGAAGGAGCACCACGGCATTCCCCGAGGTCGTGAGCGCATCCGACAGTGCCACCGTGACGGCATTGAGCCACGGGAGCTGGTGGTCGCTCAGCGCCTGGTTGAGCCGGAACTCCGCCGACACGAGTGCAGGCGTCGCTCGCACCGTGAAGCCGAGCGCGAACGTGAGCGCGGCGCCGAGGGCAGCGAGGGCAAGCCACCGCGTCGCCGCGCGACGACCGTGCGTGTCCACTACGCGGTGAACACCGTGCGGTGCCACGCCTTCTCGCGGTCGCCGGTGATGTCGAACATCACGTGCTTCACCGCGGTGTACTCCTCGAAGGAGTAGGTGGACATGTCCTTGCCGAAGCCCGACTGCTTCACGCCACCATGCGGCATCTCGCTGATGATCGGGATGTGGTCGTTCACCCACACGCAGCCCGACTGGATCTCTCGCGTGCCGCGCATCGCGCGGAAGACGTCGGTGGTCCACACCGACGCGGCCAGCCCGTACACGGTGTCGTTGGCAAGCGCGAAGGCCTCGTCGTCGGTATCGAAGGGAGTGACGGTGAGCACCGGCCCGAAGATCTCCTCGCGGAACACCTCCATCGCGGGCGTCACATCGGCGATGAGTGTCGGCAGGTAGAAGGATCCGCGGGCGTGGTCGCCGCCGGGCGCCTCACCACCGACCACGATGCGCGCGTACGAGCGGGCGCGCTCGACGAAGCCGGCGACGCTGTCGCGATGCGTCATCGACACCAACGGGCCCATGTCGGTGCCGGGGTCGGCGGTGTCACCGATGCGCACCTTGGCGAACAGGGTGGCGACGCCATCGACGAACGCGTCGTACACCGAGCGGTGCACGATGGCCCGCGTCGCCGCAGTGCAGTCCTGGCCGGCGTTGATGAGGCTGCCGGCCACTGCGCCATGCACGGCCGCCTCAAGGTCCGCGTCATCGAACACGACGAAGGGGGCCTTGCCTCCGAGCTCGAGGTGCACCCGCTTCGCGGTACCCGCTGCGGCCTCGAGCACCTTGCGGCCCACGCTCGTGGATCCGGTGAACGAGAGCATGTTCACGTCGGGGTGGTGCAGCAGTGCCGACCCGGCAGTGGATCCGGATCCGACGACCACGTTGAAGACACCGGCGGGCAGCCCCGCCCCGTGGGCGACCTCAGCGAACAGTGTGGACGTGAGGGGCGTGATCTCGGCCGGCTTCAGCACCACCGCATTGCCTGCCGCGACCGCGGGCAGCATCTTCCAGGCCGCCATCTGCAGGGGGTAGTTCCACGGCGCGATCGATCCGATGACGCCGATGGCCTCGCGGCGGATCATCGACGTGTGCACGGGCGAGTACTCGGCGGCTGCCTTGCCCTCGAGGTTGCGCGCAGCACCGGCGAAGAAGGCGGTGTTGTCGACCGTGCCCGGGACGTCGAACTCGCGGGTGAGGCGAATCGGCTTGCCCGCCTGCTGGCTCTCGAGCTGCGCGAACTCCTCGGCCCGCTCCCCCAGCGCCTGCGCGAAGCGGTGCAGCACCGTCGAGCGCTCGGCCGGCGTGGCACGCGACCAGTCGCGCACCGCGGCTCGTGCGGCACGCACGGCGGCGTCGACCTCGTCCGCACCGGCCTCGTCGATCTCCGCGACGGTCTCCCCGGTGGCCGGGTTGATGACACGCTTGGTGTGGCCGCTGTTGGCCGTGACGCGCTGTCCGTTGATGAACTGGTGCATGGCGGGTTCCTCTCCCTGCCCGGGCGGGCTTCGCAGGCCCGGGACGTGCACCAATGCTCACCGATCCTCCCCGCCTGCCGCTGCGAATCGGCGGGGCGTGTCGGCAGGACGGCAGTGTTGCGGGGACGACCGGATGGGCTGGCGGGACGAGGTGCAGGGCCCTGCGTGCGACGGCCCCTAGCCTTGCGGGGTGCGCACCATCGGCATCGACTTCGCAGCGCAACCGTCGAACACGGTGATCGCGCACCTCGCGTGGGACGGCGGACGGGCGCGCGTCGAGTTGCTCGTGTCACCCGCGGACGACGATGCCGTCATCGCGTCCCTGCCTGACGCAGAAGCGGTCGGCATCGACGTCCCCTTCGGCTGGCCGGATGCGTTCATCGACTTTGTCGTGCAGCATCGTGACGACGCCCAGCCGCGGCCGTCGGCTGATCCGGACGAATGGCGGCGCGGCCTCGCCTATCGGCTCACAGACCGGGTGGTCGCGGATGCCCTCCGCAAGCAGCCGCTCAGCGTCGCCACCGATCGCATCGGGCTCGCGGCCATGCGGGCGTCATCTGTGCTCGCCGCCATCCGCGAGGGCGGCGAGCCGGTGGACCGCGCCGGCGGCGGGCGCATCGTCGAGGTCTACCCAGCGGCCGCGCTCAAGGTATGGGGGCTGCCGTACACGGGCTACAAGGGCGTGAACGCCGATGCTCGGTCGGCGCTCGTCGACGACTTGCTGGCGGCCGCGCCCTGGCTCGACCTCGGCATCTTCGCTGCGGAGTGCCGTCGTGATGACAACGCCCTCGACGCCGTGATCGCCGGCCTCATCGCACGCGCCCACGCCCTCGGGCATTGGGTGGCACCCACGGCCGGACAGGTGGCGCAGGCGTCACGCGAGGGATGGATGATCGTCCCCACCTGCGAGCTGGGTGCACTCGTCGAGTCGCCCTGAGCGGCACGAGCACGGGTGCGTGGGCACGTCGTGCCGCATCCACGTGCACTGCACGCACAATCGACGGACGTGTAGGTGCGGCCGTGCACTGCACGCGAAGACGACGTCCGCCCGGTCGATTGGCGAGATCCCCGTGCCATGCGCCCGCGGCCGCGCCGCTACCGGCCGTCAATGACCGCCTGAATCGACGCTCCGACCGTGCCGACAAAGGCGGGCCCGCGGGTGGACTCGAGATCGAACAGGTGCCGTGCGATTGCTGCGCCGGTGAGGATGCCCAGGATCGCGCTTGCCCGAGCTGCCGCGTTGCGGCCCGGCAGGGCATCGCGCAGTTGCGCGCTCGCGCCCGCGAGCACGTGCTCACTCACCAGTGGCGCCATCGCTGGCGACGTCACGCCCCGCACGATGAAGTGCAGGGGGCCGACACTGTGGCTTCCCCCGAGCATGGCCTTGGCCAATGCGAGGCCCAGGCCATCCAGCGCCGTGCCCCGCACGATGGGGGCAAGATCGAACTCCTCGCGGATCTCCTGGAGCGCGGCGACGATCAAGCCGTCCTTCGAGCCGAAGTAGCGACGGATGAGCGTGGGATCCACGCCGGCTCGCGCGGCGATCTCACGCACGCCAGCGGCATCGGACGCCCCCTCACCGAGCACCTCGATGGCGGCCGCAACCAGCGCCGCACGACTGCGCAAACCGTCGCTCCTGGGAGCCCTTGCCCGCAACTGACCTTGGCGACTGACTGACTCCACCTTCCCATTCTCCACACCGGCCGCTAATGTCTACAACCGTAGACATTCCTGATGGTGCCGCACAGTCCGCGGCGGATGACCATCACGGGTCACTAGATCCAGCAGGAGGAACCATGGCCAGAACGTATGTCGTGACCGGTGCCGCTTCCGGCGTCGGCGCTGCCACTGTTGCACGACTTCGGGGACAGGACATGCACGTCATCGGCGTTGACCTCCGCGACGCGGAGATCGTCGGTGACCTGTCAACCGCTGCAGGTCGAGCGGCTGCGGCAGCCTCGGCAATCGCCTTGGCGGGCGGCCAGGTCGATGCCGTCATCGCCTGCGCGGGGATCTCGGCTCCCATCTCGAAGACGGTGTCCGTCAACTACTTCGGCACCGTGGAGTTCCTGGAAGCCATGCGACCGGCCCTGCTGGCATCACCTGCGCCGCGCGTGGCTGTCGTCTCATCGATGGCAAGCCTGCAACCCGTTGCCCCCGCACTGGTTGACGCATGCCTGGCAGGCGACGAGGCGCTCGCAATCCAACTGGGTGACGGGCTTGCCACCCAGGGACCGCAGGTCGGATTCCTCAACTACTCATCATCGAAACGGGCACTGTCGCGTTGGACGCGCCGCGCATCCATCCTGCCCGAGTGGGCCGGTGCGGGCATTCCCGTGAACGCGGTGGGACCCGGCACGATCGTGACGCCGATGACGGCCGAACTGCTGTCGACGCCTGAGGGTCGCGCGATGGTGGATGCGGCTGTCCCCATGCCGCTCAACTATCACCAGGGCCCTGAGGTCATCGCCGACCTGCTCATCTGGCTCACGTCCGAGGAGAACACGCACTGCGCTGGGCAGACCATCTACTGCGACGGCGGCGCGGACGTGACCCTTCGTGGCGATGACATCTGGAGCTGGAACGATCCGCAGGTGGGTTGATCGGGCGCCCAGGCCGCGGTTGGGAATGGCCGACCGCCGTGAGAGCCCCCTGTCAGGATTGAACTGACGACCTTCCGCTTACAAGGCGGGCGCTCTACCACTGAGCTAAGGAGGCGGGTGGCCGGAGTCTACCGGGGCGCCAATGACGGCGGGGCCGGTGCACATCGTGTGCACCGGCCCCGCCGTCGTCTGCCCTAGCTCTGGGTGGGGAAGCCGAGGTTGAGACCGCCGTGGCTGGGGTCGAGCCAGCGGGAGGTGACGACCTTGCCGCGAGTGAAGAAGTGCACGCCCTCGACGCCATGGGCGTGGGTATCGCCGAACAGGGAGGACTTCCAGCCACCGAAGCTGTAGTAGGCGACGGGCACCGGGATCGGCACATTGATGCCGATCATGCCGACCTGCACCTCGTTGTGGAAGCGGCGTGCCGCGCCACCATCATTGGTGAAGATCGCGGTGCCATTGCCGTACTCATGCCGGTTGATGAGGTCGAGTCCCTCGTCGAACGAGTGCACCCGCACCACCGACAGCACCGGCCCGAAGATCTCATCGGTGTAGATGCTCATGTCCGTCTGCACGTGATCGAACAGTGTCGGGCCCAGCCAGAAGCCGCCCGGCTCACCATCGACAACCGGGTTGCGGCCATCGACCACCAGCGTCGCGCCCGCAGCCTCCCCGGCCGCGATGTAGGAGGCGACCCTGTCACGGTGCGCACCCGTCACCAACGGACCCATGTCACAACCGCGGCGACCATCACCGGTGCGCAGCTTCGGCATGCGCTCAGCGATCTTCGCCACCAACTCGTCGGCGATCGTGTCAACCGCCAACACCACCGAGATGGCCATGCAGCGCTCGCCAGCTGAACCGAATCCGGCGTTCACCGCTTGGTCGGCCGCGAGGTCCAGATCCGCATCCGGCAGCACGAGCATGTGGTTCTTCGCACCCGCCAACGCCTGCACCCGCTTGCCATGCTTCGTGCCCGTCTCATAGATGTACTTCGCGATCGGCGTCGAGCCAACGAACGAGATCGACTGCACATCCGGATGCTCCAGCAGCGCGTCAACGCACTCCTTGTCACCATGCACCACGTTGAAGACGCCGTCAGGAAGACCGGCCTCCTGCCACATCTGCGCCAACAGCATCGACGCCGACGGATCCTTCTCACTGGGCTTCAACACCACCGTGTTGCCCGCCGCGATCGCGACCGGGAAGAACCACATCGGCACCATCGCCGGGAAGTTGAACGGACTGATGATCCCCACCACACCCAACGGCTGGCGGATGGAATACACATCCACGCCCGTCGACACCTGCTCGGAGAAACCACCCTTCAACAGGTGCCCCAACCCACAGGCGAACTCCACCACCTCCAGGCCACGCGTCACCTCACCCAGCGCATCCGACAGCACCTTGCCATGCTCCGCCGTGATCGCCGCCGCAACCTCACCCTTCCGGGCGTTGAGGATCTCGCGGAACGCGAACAGCACCTGCGTCCGCCGCGTCAACGACGTGTCACGCCAACTTGGGAACGCCGCCTTCGCCGCCGCAACAGCCTCACCGACCGTGGCACGCGACGCGAAATCGACCTTGCCCGACACCTGGCCCGTCGCAGGGTCGAACACATCACCCGTCCGCTCGGCGCTTCCCGCCCAAGCGCTGCCGTTGATCCAATGTGTGATCCGTGCCGTCATCGTCCTGATCCCAATCCTCGTCGTGCTGTTCGGTGGTGGTGCGGCCTAGAGGCCAACTGCGGTGAGGGCGTCGTCGATCGCGGCGATGCCCTCTGCGACGTCGGCCGGCGTGACGATGCACGGCGGGACGACGTGGAGGCGGTTGTTCGCGGTGAAGGGCATGACCCCGCGCGACACGATCTCGGCCTTGAGCCGACCCATGGTGGCGTCATCGACCGGCTTGCGCGAGGTCCGATCGGACACGAGCTCCAGGGCCCAGAAGACGCCCATGCCGCGCACCTCGCCGATGCCCTCGTGCTTCGCGGCGAGCCCCTCGAGCGCCGGCCGCAGGTGGTCGGTGCCGATCGTGCGGGCGTTGTCGATGATGCCCTCCTGCTCGAAGGCGTCCATGGCGCCGAGGATGGAGGCCATGGCCAGCGGGTGGCCGGAGTAGGTGAGGCCGCCGGGGAACACCCGGGTGTCGAAGGTGTGCGCCACCTCGTGGCTCATCATGACGCCGCCCACCGGCACGTAGCCGGAGTTCACGCCCTTGGCGAAGGTGATGATGTCGGGACGGACATCGAACGCGTCGAAGGCGAACCACTCGCCGCAGCGGCCGAAGCCGGCCATGACCTCGTCCATGATGAGCATGATCCCGAACTCGTCGCACAACTCGCGCACCCCGCGCAGGTAGCCGGCCGGTGGCACGAGGATGCCCGCGGTGCCGGGCACCGTCTCGAGCAGGATGGCGGCGATGGACGTCGGCCCCTCCATCTCGATGGTGCGACGCAGGTGGTGCAGCGCGCGGGCGCTCTCCTCGGCCTCCGTCTGGGCCCAGAACTCACTGCGGTACAGGTAGGGCCCGAACACGTGGACATGGCCGCGGGCGAACTCGTTCGGCACACGGCGCCAGTCACCGGTGGCGACGATGGCCGCACCGGTGTTGCCGTGGTACGAGCGGTAGCGCGAGATGACCTTGTCGCGGCCCGTGTGCAGGCGGGCCATGCGGATGGCGTTCTCGTTGGCGTCGGCACCGCCGTTGGTGAAGAACACCTTGTGCATGGTGTCCGGTGCATGGGACAGGATGCGCTGCGCGGCCTCGCCGCGCACGGCATTCGCGGACGCGGGCGCGAGCGTGGCGAGCGTGTCGGCCTGACGCTTGATGGCCTCGATGATGCGCGGGTGCTGGTGCCCGGCATTCGTGTTCACGAGCTGCGACGAGAAATCGAGGTAGCGCTTGCCGTCGTGGTCCCACAGATGCATGCCCTGGGCCCGCACGATCGGCAGCGGGTTGAGCGTTGCCTGCGCCGACCACGAGTGGAACACGTGCTCGGTGTCATGCTTGGCGGCCTCGATGTTCGTGAGGCCCTCGTACAGCTCGTCAAAGTCCATGATCGCTCCAGGGGACGGCAGCCGACCGGTGCCGGCAGCGCCGAGCGTACGGGGCCACAGGTGCCACGAGAAGTGCCAGATCGTGCATGATCCATGGTGCCAGTTGTTGCAGGTGACGGACCCCCGGGTCAGCGTCGGGCCGCGAGCGCCCGGCCGAGGGTGCGCACGAGGTCGTCGAAGCGCTCGGCCGCGGTGTTGCCATAGCCGAGCACCAGCCCGTTGTCGCCCTCCTGGGGCGCGAGCAGGAAGCGCGACAGGGCCTGCGGAGCCAGCCCATGCCGGGCCACGGACGCCTCGGCCGCCCGGTCGTCGATGTCCGACGGCAGGCGCAACGTGAGGTGCATGCCGCAGGCACCGCCCTCGATGACGTAGGGCACCCGCACCCGTCGCTCCACTGCAGCACGCAGCGCCTCCTGGCGCGTGCGGTAGAGGCGACGCATGCGACCGAGGTGACGGGCGAACTGCCCGCTCGCCATGAACTCCGCCATCGCGAGCTGCTCCAGGCGATGACCGCCGCGCAGCAGGTCGACCAGGGGCGTGGCAACGCGCTCCAGCAGGCGCTCGGGGACCACGAGGAAGCCAAGGCGCAGGGCCGGGAACATGGTCTTGCTGAAGGTGCCGACGTACAGCACGGGGGCGTCCTCCAAGATGCCCTGCATGGCGGGGATCGGCGCCCCATCGTGACGGAACTCGCTGTCGTAGTCGTCCTCGATGATCCAGGCCCCGTGGCGCATGGCCGCCCCGATGAGCTCCAGCCGCCGCGCGACGGTGAGCACGGCGCCGGTGGGGTACTGGTGCGACGGCGTCGTGTAGACGAGCCGCGGCGCCTCCAGCCGCCAGTCCTCCTCGGTGGCGACGAGTCCCTCCGCGTCCACGCGCTTCGGCAGCACGCGCAGGTCACCACCGAACATCGCCGCCCTGGCCCCGCGATACCCCGGATCCTCGACCCATGCGCAGTCGCCGGGATCGGCGAGCAGGCGCACCGTGAGGTTGAGCGCCTCCTGCGCGCCCTCGGTGATGATCACCTGCTCCGGACGGCAGCGCACGCCACGGGCCACCGCGAAGTACTCGGCGATCGCCGCACGCAGCACCGGCTCCCCCGCCGGGTCGCCGTAGCCGAGGGCACTGGACGACATCGCGTGCACCGCGCGGTTCATGGCCCGTTGCCAGGCGTGCACCGGGAAATCCGCGAGCGCGGGCACACCCGGACGCAGGGTGTTGCCCTCGTCGCTCAGCACGATGCCGCTGTGCATCTCGGCGAGACGTTGCGCGACCCGGGCCTGGGCCATGGCCCTCGGCGCACTCCGTCGCACGGGGATGTCGGCGACGACGCTGCCGGCCCGATCGGCGGTGATGAAGCCCTCCGCGGCCAACTGGTCGTACACCGCGGTCACCGTGTTGCGGGAGACGGCGAGCGTCTCGGCCAGTGCGCGAGACCCGGGCAGTCGCCACCCGGCGGGCAGTCGCCCATCGAGCACGCCACGGCGCAGGCGCCCGTACAGCTGCTGCTGCAGGGCGGGCGCACCCGGCCCGCGCTGCAGGGGCGCCTCGAGCAGGTCCAGCTGGGGTGCCGCACCGCGGGCCGCGGACGACGGATCACTGGCACCAGCAGA
>JAKALQ010000092.1 GCA_021824095.1 Actinomycetes bacterium | reverse complement strand
CAGAAGTGGGCCCACCTCGACATCGCGCCGACGGCCTTCAACAACGGTGCGGCGAACGGCTACACGCCCGTCGGTTCCACCGGCGCCGCGGTGCGCACGTTCATCGAGTACGCCCACCGCATGGTCTGATCTCGACCCCAGCACGAGGGCGCGGCACCCGGATCGGGTGCCGCGCCCTCGTCGCGTGAGGACCCGCTTTGGCCGACACCCGCGCACGGTGAAAGAATCCCCGAGTACCCCACGAGGAGATGCCTGTGTTCGATGTCGTGATTCTCGGTGGTGGCAGCGGCGGTTACGCCTGCGCGCTGCGCTCCGCCCAGCTCGGTCTCAAGGTTGCGCTCATCGAGCGCGACAAGCTCGGGGGCACCTGCCTCCATCGCGGATGCATCCCGACGAAGGCGCTGCTCCACGCCGCCGAGGTCGCTGACACCGCGCGTGAAGGCTCGCACATCGGCGTCAACTCCTCGCTGCAGTCGATCGACCTGCCGAAGGTGAACGAGTACCGGGACGGCGTCGTCGGGCGGCTCTACAAGGGCCTGCAGGGGCTCGTGAAGAGCAAGGACATCACGTACATCGAGGGCAGCGGTCGCGTCGTCGCGCCGAATGCCGTCGAGGTGAACGGCCAGCGCATCGAGGGCCGCAACCTCGTGCTCGCCACCGGCTCCTACTCCCGGTCCCTACCCGGCCTCGAGATCGGTGGGCGCGTCATCGCCTCCGAGCAGGCCCTGCAGCTCGACTGGATCCCGAACAAGGTGATCGTGCTCGGCGGCGGCGTCATCGGCGTCGAGTTCGCCAGCGTCTGGAAGTCCTTCGGTGCGGACGTCACCGTCATCGAAGCCCTCCCCCGCCTCGTGCCCGCCGAGGACGAGGCCGTGAGCAAGACCCTCGAGCGCGCCTTCCGCAAGCGTGGCATCGCCTTCTCGACGGGCGTTCGCTTCGCGTCGGCCACGCAGGACGCCACGAGCGTCACGGCGACGCTGGAGAACGGCACCTCGTACACCGCCGACCTCATGCTCGTCGCGGTCGGTCGCGGCGCCAATGGTGCCGGCCATGGCTTCGAGGAGATCGGCGTCACCGTCGATCGCGGGTGGGTTCCCACCGACGAGCGCCTGCGCACCAACGTGCCGAACGTGTACGCGGTCGGTGACCTCGTGCCCGGCCTGCAGCTCGCGCACCGCGGCTTCCAGCATGGCATCTTCGTGGCCGAGGAGATCGCCGGCCTCAATCCCCGCATGATCGAGGACCGCGCCATCCCGAAGGTCACGTACTGCGAGCCCGAGATCGCCTCTGTCGGCTACAGCGAGGCCCAGGCCAAGGAGAAGTACGGCGCCGACAACATCGCCACCTACGAGTACAACCTCGGCGGCAACGGCAAGAGCCAGATCCTCGGCACCGCGGGCTTCATCAAGCTGGTGCGAGAGAAGGGCGGCCCCGTCGTAGGTGTCCACATGATCGGCGCCCGTGTGGGCGAGCAGATCGGTGAGGCACAGCTCATCTTCAACTGGGAGGCGGCGCCCGAGGACGTGGCCCCGCTCATCCACGCCCACCCCACCCAGAACGAGGCTCTGGGCGAGGCGCACCTTGCGCTCGCCGGCAAGCCCCTGCACGCCCACGCCTAGAGGAGAAGCATGTCCATTCAGGTCACCATGCCCGCGCTCGGCGAGAGCGTCACCGAGGGCACCGTCACACGCTGGCTGAAGAACGTGGGCGACACGGTCGCGGTCGATGAGCCGCTGCTCGAGGTGTCCACCGACAAGGTCGACACCGAGATCCCCGCCCCGGCTGCGGGCGTCCTGCTCGAGATCCGGGCACCGGAGGACGCCACCGTGCCGGTCGGTTCCGTCGTCGCCGTCATCGGCGAGGCCAATGAGGCTGCCGCCACCCCGGCTCCCGCGGCTCCGGCTGCGCCTGCTGCTTCGGCACCGGCAGCTCCTGCAGCTCCTGCAGCACCAGCAGCTCCTGCGGCGGCCAGTGCGGCCAGTGCGGCCAGTGCGGCCGCCGGCACCCCGATCCTGCTCCCGGCACTCGGCGAGAGCGTCACGGAGGGCACCGTCACTCGCTGGATCAAGAACGTCGGCGACAACGTGACGGCAGATGAACCGCTGCTCGAGGTGTCCACCGACAAGGTCGACACCGAGATCCCGGCACCGGCCTCCGGCGTGCTGCTGTCGATCGATGTCCCGGCCGATACCACCGCTCCGGTGGGCACCGTGCTCGGCATGATCGGCACCGCCGCCATGGCACCGGCCACCCCGGTGGCTGCCCCCGCTGCCCCCGCTGCCCCCGCCCCCGCGGCACCGGCGGCTCCCGCACCGGCTCCTGCGGCACCTGCAGCGCCGGCCCCCGCGGCCCCCGTCGCAGCAGCACCGGTCGCGCAGCCGGCTGACGCCTATGTCACCCCGCTGGTGCGCAAGGTGGCGAACGACCTCGGCGTCGACCTCGCAACCGTCACCGGCACCGGCGTCGGCGGCCGCATTCGCAAGCAGGATGTCGAGGCGGCTGCTGCCGCCCGCCAGGCCACTCCGGCTGCCGCTGCGGCCCCAGTTGCCGCGCCGGCTGCACCGTCCGCTGCCGCCGCCCCCGCCGCCCCTGCGCCGGCTGCCGCCGCACTGCGTGGTCGCACCGAACGGCTCTCGCGCCTGCGCAAGGTCATCGCCGAGCGCATGGTGGAGTCGCTCCACGTGTCCGCCCAGCTCACGTCGGTCGCGGAGGTCGACGTCACGACGATCGTGAACCTGCGCAACCGCAACAAGCGCTCCTTCGAGGAGCGCGAGGGCGTCGGCCTGTCGTTCATGCCCTTCTTCCTCAAGGGCCTCGTCGACGTGCTGAAGCAGCACCCCACGCTCAACAGCTCGATCGACGTCGAGGCGGGCACCGTGACGTACCACGATGCCGAGCACATCGCGATCGCCGTCGACACCCCGCGCGGCCTCGTCGTGCCGGTCATCCGTGATGCCGGTGACCTGTCCCTGGCCGGCCTGGCCCGCAAGGTGGCCGACCTCGCCGAGCGCACGCGTGCCAGCCAGGTCTCGCCGGACGAACTGTCGGGTGGCACCTTCACGCTCACGAACACCGGCAGCCGCGGCGCCCTCATGGACACACCGATCATCAACCAGCCGCAGGTCGCCATCCTGGGGCTGGGCCAGATCGTGAAGCGTCCCGTCGTCATCACCGACGCCGAGGGCAACGACGTCATCGCCATCCGCCACATGGTGTACCTGTCGCTCACCTACGATCACCGCATCGTCGACGGCGCCGACGCCGCCCGCTTCCTCACGGACCTCAAGGCCCGCTACGAGCACGGCGCGTTCGACATCTGAGGCACGACAGCGTCCGTACCGAATGCCGAAGGGGCGTCCCCATGGGGGGCGCCCCTTCGGCATTCCGGAATCCCCGCCGGCGTGGGATCGTTGCCGCATCATGCGCATCGCGATCACCGGCTCCAGCGGCCTCATCGGCACCGCCCTCTCGTCCTCCCTCCGCGCCGGAGGCCATGACGTGCTGCGGCTCGTCCGGCGCCCCACGGCAGCAGCGGACGAGATCACCTGGGACCCTGCCAACGGCACCATCGACACCGCGCGACTCGAGGGCGTGGACGCCGTGGTGAACCTCGCCGGCGCCGGCCTGGGCGACCGGCGATGGAATGCCGCCTACAAGCGCGAGATCCTCACCTCGCGCACGGCCGCCACGCACACGATCGCCCGCGCCGTGGCCGAGGCCCGCGTGCCAGTGCTCGTGAGCGGGTCAGCGATCGGCTTCTACGGCGACACGGGTGATCGCGCCGTCACCGAGGCCGATGGCAACGGCAGCGGCTTCCTGGCCGACGTCGTGGTGGCCTGGGAGGCAGCCGCCGGCCCCGCCCGCGATGGTGGGACCCGCGTCGTGCTGGCGCGCACAGGGCTCGTCGCCACCCGCGAGGGCGGGGCGTTCGGCCGCATGCTCCCCCTCTTCCGCCTCGGCCTCGGCGGACGACTGGGATCAGGACGACAGTATTGGTCGCTCATCTCGCTGCGCGACGAGGTGCGCGCGCTCGAGCACTGCATCACGAGCGACGTCGAGGGGCCGGTGAACTGCACCGCCCCGTCCCCCGGCACGAATGCGGCCTTCACCAGCGTGCTCGCCCGAGCCCTGCACCGCCCGGCCCTGCTCCCGGTGCCGGCGTTCGCCCTGCGCGCCGTCGTCGGTGAGTTCGCCGGCGACATCCTGGGCTCGCAGCGCGTCGAACCGGCACGGCTGCTGGCCTCCGGATTCCGCTTCGAGCACGCCGACGTCAGCGCGATCGCGGCAACGTTGCGCTGACGACGTCCTCGTAGCGCCACCCCGCGCCGGGCACCTGCACCAGGTCAACCCGCCACCGCGCCAACGCCCGCGCCGCCACGACGCGGGCAACGCTGCCGTCCTCCCCGAGCAGCCGATATCCGGCCAGCACGTCCTCCACGGTGAGCACCGCACGCGCGGGCTTGCTCCCCAACGACACCGCGACCTCGCGTACGGCGAGCACCCGCAGGGGCACCACGGACGCCCGCAGTCGGTCCCGCTGCAGGCCAGCGATGGTGGCGCGATCGCGCGCCATGGCCGCCGATCCGGGCGCATCGACCGCGGCCAGCAACGCCGGGTCACGGGCGATGAGTGCGCGGGCACGGGCCGCGTCGAGGCCGCGCACGACACTGGTCCAGTCCATCGGCAGTGCGGACGCCGATGCGCCAGCAGCGGGGGCGCTGCGGGTGGTTGTACCGGAGCCATCGGGCAGGCCGTCACGTGAGGCGCTGGCCGTCGATGCGGGGGTTGCCCGCACCTCGGCACGCCCCTGGTCCGGTGCCACGGCTGCGTTGCTGGCGTTGGGGTCGCCGGGTGTCGGGCTGGCGGCAGCACTGGCCCGCGCCTGTGCGATGCCGCCCTGGACGCCGGCGATGATGGTCGGCATGAGCACGGCGATGCCGATGACGCCGGCCACCGCGACGATGAGTTGCTTGCGTCGCCGTACCCGCCGTGGGTCACTCGTCGATGCGGGTCTGCTGCCACTCCGATCGGCCTTCGGGGGCGCCGTCGCCCCGGGGTCACCGGCGGAGGGTGCCGCAGGCCCGCCACCTGCGTCGCCCGTTCGCTTGCGGATCTCGGCCATGATCGCGTCCAGTCGGTCCATGCCCGGATCGTCGATGCCACCCGCTGTGGATGACCGTTCATCCACAGGTAGCGTGACGCCATGACTGTGCGCCGCATCATCGCCACCTCTGGCGGCTTCCTGCCGACAAGCAACTACGAGGTGGTGCAGCCCGGCGCCACCCTGCTCGAGGCCCTGCGCCTCACCGGCAAGGTGCGTCCGCGGGTGTGCCTCCTGCACACGGCAACGGGCGACGATCCCGCTCGCTATGCGCGTGGCTACGACGCACTGCAGCGCGCCGGCTGCGATGTGACCCATCTGGGACTGTTCACCATGCCGACCCACGACCCCTTCGAGGTGCTCACGCGCAGTGACCTCGTCTGGGTCGGTGGGGGGTCGGTGGCCAACCTGCTGGCGGTCTGGCGCGTGCATCGCGTGGACGAGGCCATGGCCGAGGCCTGGGATGCCGGCGTCATCCTCGGCGGTGTGAGCGCGGGCTCCATCTGCTGGCACTTGGGTGGCACCACCGACTCGTTCGGGCCCACCTTGCGCCCCATCACGACGGCCCTCGGCCTGCTGCCCTACGCCAACGGCGTGCACTACGACTCCGAGCCGCAACGCCGGCCGCTCATGCACTCACTCGTGGCCGACGGCACCTTCGACCTCGCCTATTGCACCGACGACCGGGTCGGCATCCTCTATGAGGGCACCGACCCGGTGCGGGTCATCACCGATATTGCGACCGACCCTGCGGCCGGTCCGGCT
>JAKALQ010000020.1 GCA_021824095.1 Actinomycetes bacterium | reverse complement strand
ACGCGCCGCGCCCGCGGCGTAGCCACGGGAGGCGAACACCGCGGTGTCGACGTGCACGAGCAGTTCCACCAGTGGCGCCACATCCGGCAGGTCGGCGAGCTGCGCGCGCATGCGCGCCACCATGTCGTCCAGGTCCTGACGCAGTGCCGCATCATGGGTGGCCGTGGCGACGGCCATGACGAGCGCCGCAACGGCCGTCGTGTACGACTTGGTGGCAGGCACCGCCTGCTCACGCCCGGCCTGGGTGACGAGTGCCAGCCCCGCCGCATGGACGAGCGGTGCATCAGGCACGTTCGTGATGGCGAGGATGTCGGCGCCGGAGGCGGCCGCCCAGGCGGCGGTGTCGACGATCTCCGCAGTGGACCCCGACTGGCTGATGGCCACGGCGAGGACGTCCTGCAGCGACACCGAGGCCCGGTAGGCCGTGGCGATCGAGGGACTGGCACTGCAGCCGAGGAGGTGCAGGTGGGTGGCGAGCAGGTACTGGCCGTAGTCCGCGACGCTGTCCGATGTGCCGCGCGCGATGAAGAGCGCCGAGCGATGACGGCCGTCGATGAAGGCGCCGATCGCGTCCGCAGTGCGCTCGCACTCGGCGATCGTCGCCTCGATGGCCTGTGGCTGCTCGTGGATCTCCTGCAGCATCACCGTTGTCATGCCCACTCCCTGCCGTCGATCCACACGGTGCGCACCTGCACGGCTGGATCGGTGTCGTAGTGCACGAGGTCGGCGCGAGCACCGGGAGCGATGCGGCCGAGGTCGTCGCGGCCGACGAGGTCTGCCGGCACCTCGGTGGCAGCGCGCAGCAGGGCCACCCGGTCGATGCCCTGTGCTGCCGCAGCTTCGATGGACTCCAGTTGTGTGCGCGTTGCGCCGGCGATGGTGCCGTCCTCGCGCCGGATGAGCCCGTCGGCATGGACCACCACCGGCTCACCACCGAGGAGCAGGTGCGAACCGGCGTCGCACCCGAGCGCGGCGGTGGCGTCGGAGACGACGCACGTGCGCTCCACACCCACGGCCGCGAGCACGAGGCGCAGCAGGTCATAGTGCACATGGCGCCCGTCGGCGATGATGCCGATGGTGAGCCGCGGATCGACGAGGGCGCCGAGCGAGATGCCGGGTTCACGCTGGCGCATGGTGGTCTGCGCGTTGAAGACGTGCGTCACCATGGAGGCGCCTGCTGCCGCCGCGGCATGGGCCTCCTCCGCGGTGGCATTCGAGTGGCCCAGCGAGACGAGCAGCCCCGCCTCGCGCAGTCGACGGATCGCGGCAACGGCGTCGGGGAGTTCCGGGGCGAGCGTGAGGATGCGCAGTGCGCCGGTGTGCAGCAGCTGCGTGAGCTCGTCCATCGCGATCGGTCGCACACTGTGCGGGTCGTGGGCGCCGCGACGGCTGGGCGAGATGTAGGGCCCCTCGAGGTGCACACCGAGGGAACGGGCACGCAGGGCACCGCCCTCGTCCTCGGCGAGGGGGCGCAGGCGCTGCAACTGCTGCAACAGCCGCTCGTGCGGCGCCGTGATGACGGTGGGGCAGATTGCCGTGGTGCCGGTGAGCGGCATCTGCTGCAGCACATCGCGTGCCTCATCGGTGCTGCACTCGGTGAAGTCGAAGCCGAAGGCGCCGTTGATCTGCACGTCGATGAGGCCGGGCACGAGGAACCCGCCATCGAGGCGCACGTCGGCCGTGGCGGCCCCCGCCAGCGCCTCACCATCCGTGCGCACCGTGGCGATGCGCCCGTCGGCCAGCTCGAGCAGGGCTGGACCGATGGCGCCGTCGACGAGCGCGGCAGTCGCGAAGATGCGCATGCCGCGACGATAATTGGACTAGACCACTACGTCAAGCGGTCCGGGCTCACTGCTCCCGGCGGGTCCAGCGGAAGGTGCGCACCGCAAGTACGGCACCCGCGATGGTCCAGGCCGCGAGCACGAGCGCGGTGCGTCCGGTCTCGAACGAGTGGCTCACCTCAAGGGCCGACGCCTGCGGCGGCAGGAACACGCTGCGCATGCCCTGCGTGAGCCACTTCAACGGGAAGATGGCGGCGAACTGCTGCATCCAGTGCGGTACGTCGTTGTAGCGGAAGAACACGCCGGACCCGAACTGCAGCACGAGCACCACCGGCGTGGTGACCGCGGCCGCACCACGGCCGGTGCGCGGCAGCGATGAGAACGCGATACCGAGCAGCGTGCACGAGGTGAGGCCGAGCACCGCAATCCACGCGAAGCGCCACCAGGCGTCGATGCCCGTGGGGATGTGGATGCCGTAGAACAGCGCACCCGTGAGCAGCAGCACCACCGTCTGGAACACGAAGGTCGTGATGACGACGCCGATCTTGCCGACGAAGTAGGCGGCCTTCGGCATGGGCAGGCCGCGCAGGCGCTTCAGGGTGCCGTCGTCGCGCTCCTGCGGGATCCAGATGGCGATGTTCTGGAACGCCGTGTACATGACGCCACTCGCGATCATGCCGGCGACGAAGTACTGGGCGAAGGTGACATCGGTGTGCCCGAGCCGCTGCGACCCGAACACCGACCCGAAGATCACCATGAGCACCACGGGGAACACGAGCGTCCAGAAGGCGCCCTCACGATCGCGGACGAGTTGGCGCAGCTCGATCTCCATGCGCGCGAACCCGATGCGCAGCACCGTCCTCATGCGGCCTCCCCTCCCACGAGGTGCAGGTACACGTCCTCGAGTGTGGGATAGCTGACGGAGAGCTCCGGCACCTCGCCGTCGAAGCGGGCGAGCAGCGTGCGCAGGAACGCGGTGGGCTGCTCGACGTGCTCCTCGCGCAGGGCGTCGCCCTCGCGCCAGCGCACGGCGGCGGTGCGCATGGCCTCGGCACGCAGGCTCGAGGGGGAGCGATCCGCCACCACCTGGCCGGCCGCGATGATGGAGACGCGATCGGCGAGGCGTTCGGCCTCGTCGAGGTAGTGCGTGGTGAGCAGGATGGTGACGCCGCGCGCCTTGAGCCCCTCGATGAGGCCCCAGAAGTGGCGGCGAGCCTCGGGGTCGAAGCCGGTGGTCGGCTCGTCGAGGAACAGCACCTCGGGGCGTCCGATGATGCCGAGCCCCACATCGAGGCGACGACGCTGCCCGCCGGACAGTCGCCCGATGAGCGCGTCGGCCTTCTCGGTGAGCCCGACCGCGGCGATGACCGCCTGCGGGTCGTCGGGGTTGTCGTAGTAGTGCGTGAAGTGGCGCACCGCCTCGGCGACCGTGAGGTCGGTGAGGTCGGTGGTGGACTGCAGGACGATGCCGAGCCGACGTCGCCAGGCCATGCTGCCGCTGCCCGGGTCGCTGTCGAGCACTCGCACCTCGCCACCGTCACGCATGCGGTAGCCCTCGAGGATCTCGGTCATCGTCGTCTTGCCGGCGCCGTTGGGGCCGAGCAGCGCCACGCACTCACCGCGGGCGACGTCGAGGTCCACGCCGCGCAGCGCCTGCAGCGATCCGTAGGACTTCGTCACACCACGGGCACGGATGACGGTGTCCACCATCATGACCTCCCTGGCATCCGGTGGGCACCGGCGCCGTCCCAACCCTAGGCCACGGCCATGGAGCGGCCGCGGTCAGGCGATGACGGCCTCAACGCACAGCCACACGCCGAAGGCGAGGAACAGTGCGGCAGCGGTGCGCTGGATGACGTGCGGGGGGATGATGCGTGCCGTCGCCGCGCCGGCTGCGATGGCGATGCCGTCGGCGGCCACCATGCCGAGCGTGGAACCGAGCCAGGTGCCGAACCAGCCGTGGTCGGTGGCCAGCGCGATGGTGGCGAGCATGGTCTTGTCGCCGAGCTCTGCAAGGAGGAAGGAGCCGAAGACCAGCCAGAAGGCGGAGCGACCAGTGCGCTGCGCGCGCGCCTCGTCATCGTCATCGAGGCTGTCGCCACGCAGCGTCCACACCCCGAAGCCGAGGAAGGCGAGGCCGGCGACGAAGCCGATGGGTCGCTGCGGCAGCGTGGCGCCCAACACCACGCCGAGGGCCACCGACACGATGTGCACGAGCGCGGTGGCAAGGAGGATGGCACCGAGCACGGTGCGCAGCCCATGCCGGGCCGCGAAGGCCAGGGCCATGAGCTGGGACTTGTCGCCGAACTCCGCGGCGAAGATCACCGCGAATGACAGTGCGAGCGCTGACATGCCACCTCCCGGCGGCACAGGCTAGCGGCCCGTCGGATCAGCGACGGTTGTCGAGCACGAGCGCCCGCTTGGGGCAGCCGTTCACTGCCCGCTGCACCTGCGACGCCTGCTCCGGCGTGAGCGGGCCCAACGGGAACATGGGGAAGCCCCACGGGTCGATGGTGATGACCTCGGGTGCGAGGTGCGCGCACATGCCGACGCCCTCGCACTGGATGGGGTTCACGCGCAGGGCAACGGTGCCCTCAGCGGCGCGGTCTCTCATCGTGCCTCCCCGAATGCCGTGAGTGCGCTGCGGGCCATGCGGATGGCGCCGTCTGGGTGACGGCAGGCGCCGCGTCGCTCGACGAGGTGCATGAGCCGTTCGATCTCGTGACGGCGATGGTCGCTGATATGCCGTGCATGGGCAGCTGCCTTGTACTTCTTCGCCAACTCGGGCAGGCCGAAGATGCATGGCCCGCATTGGCCCGCGCTCTCGCCGGCCATCCACTCGAGCATCTCGGCCGACCACTCGAGGCCCTTGCGACCCTTCGGCACCATCGAGATGATGCCGGTGCCGAACGACAGGCCGCGCTCGCGCATGAGGTGCGGGTCGAGCGCGACGTTGGCGAGCTTCGACCACGGCACCCACTCACCACCGAAGCCGCCGAGCAGCAGGTGCTCGGGGGGCTCGATGCCGAACTCGCGGAAGAGTCCGGCGAAGCTGTCGCTTGGGTCCACCTCGACGACGAGGCGGTGCGTGTGCAGCGACAGCGTGACGAGCGAGGTGGCGTGGTACTCGATGCCGAGCGAGTCGATGAGCCCGACCCGGGCGGCCGTCTCGGTGTTCTGCACGAGCACCGGGTCACCGTCGATCCACGGCTTCGCCGGGTTCTCGATGAAGCGCGGCAGCACCGGCTCGCCCCGCACGCCGGCGATGACGGCCGACGCCTCACCCGTGAGGTAGCGGGCGGGCCCGAGCATGACGCGCACGGTGACGTCGCCCTTGTAGCGGGGATCGCGCTCGCGCTCGTTGCAGGCGGCGATGATGCTCGACACCGTGGCGTCGGCACCCTGGTGCAACCAGATGACGATGCGGCGTGCCCGCACCGCCCGCGCCAGGGCCTGCGCCCCGTCGATGACGAGGTGCGGGCGCAGCTGCAGCAGGGCAGCGTCCTTCGACGACAGCGTCTCGCCCTCGGAGCCGTTGATGACGACGGTGTCGGCACCCGCCTTCACGAGCGGGCGCAGCTTCGCCGCCACCGGGAAGTGACCACCGCCACGGCCCGTGAGCTCGAAGCGCTCGAGTCGGGCCAGCAGCGACTCGGCATTGGCCATGCGACGTCCACCCGTGCGCATCTCGTGCGTCAGCAGGTCCTCGCGTGACTGCGTGGGATCGGCAAGCCGACCCTCGCCGGTGAACCGCACCTCATGGTCGAAGATCATCGGACCACCACCGCATGGCGATCGCGCTGCGCCTCCTCGACAGCCTTCTCGACCGCGAGGTAGCGCCACAGGCCGAGGCCGATGATGCCGAGACCGGTGATGACGTACATGCCGAGCAGTGCGGGGGTGTCGATGCCGGTGAGCACCGCGTGCAGCCAGGCCAGCACCCATGCGGACGCGGCGAACCGGTGCAGGTAGAGCCAGATGCGACCCGTGCCACGGCCCGCGAGTGCGGCCGACGTGCCGGCAACGAGGCCCGACCACAACGCGAGCAGGCCGAGCGTGACCGGCACCGGACGGTAGCCGGCGCCGAAGGGCAGCAGCGCGCCGATGAGGCCCACCTTGGCGTACGGGTCGACGACGAGCACCGCGATGTGCATGACGGTGAAGGTGAGCGTGAACACGACGAGTGCCAGGTGCAGGCGGATGCGCGACGGGTGCGGGCGGTGCCGTGAGCGCGTGTTGTGCGACAGCATCATGCCCATCGCGGTGACGAGCGTGAGCAGCAGGTAGGCAGTGATGCCCGCCGAGCGTGCGACGAGCCACAGCGGCATGGTGTTGCGCGCGATGGCGATGCCCGCGAGCCCGAGCAGGAACCCGCACACCGCGGAGATGCCCGCCGTGAGCAGCACGATGCTCGTGCCGTTGATGACACCACGGATGGCCATGGCGTCGATGGGATCGCGCAGGGCGTTGCGCGGATGTTCAGTGGTCTGCATGGGACACCTGCCAGACGATTCGCGCCTGGGCACCGGGCGTCATGCCGATGCCACCGAACGCATCCACCCACACGGCGCTCATGCGTCGTGCGATCGCCGCGCGCTCAATGCCCGCGGCTCCCTCGAGGAAGAGGGCCTTCGTCCACACCTCGGCGTCCGACGGGTCGGTGCCGATGACGGTGACGGAGACGAGTCCCGCGCCGCCGGGTTCGCCGGTGCGCGGGTCGATGAGATGGTGCCGCACCCGCCCGGCCTGCTGCCAGGAGCGCAGGCGGATCGACGACGTGGCGACGGCGGCATCCGTGGCGTCGATGACGACAAGCGGATCGCCCGTTGCCTCCCACGGGTTTTCGACGCCGATGAGCCAGGGGCCGTCGTCGGGGCTCACCCCGCGGGTGACGAGGTCGCCGCCCGCGTCGACGAGGATGCCCGCACCGGCATCGCGCAGCGCCTCGGCGGCCCAGCGCACAGCCAGGCCCTTGCCGATGCCACCGAGGTCGATGGGCTCGGCTCCGATGCGCACGCGACGACCATCGAAGCCCGGCTCCCACGGTGTGCGCTCGATGACGGGCGCGGGCACCGGGTGCTTGTCGACGACGGGCACGTCGGTGAAGTCACGCGAGGTGACGTAGCCGTCGCGCTGCAGCTGCGTGAGCACCCGCGGGTCGAAGCGGCCGTCGGTGGCGAGGTAGGCGGCATGTGCCGCGGCGATGGCGTCGGCGCACACACCCGGCACGATGTGCCACGCATCCGGTGCGGCATTGGCGCGCATGAGCGGACTCGTGGGATCGAAGCGGGTGCAGGCGGCGGCAACGTCCTCGACGATGCGCCGTGCCTCGGCGATGGCCTGCGGTGCGCCGTCCGTGGGATCGACGACGCGCATCGTGATGGTGCTCGCCATCGATGTGAACGACTCAACGAGCTCCCCCCTCGCCATGTCAGCCTCCCGATGCGCCGGTGACGGCATGCACCTGCGGCGCGGGCGCCGGCGTGTACACCGGTTGCGGCTTGGGCACCGCCCGCCGCTTGGCCTTGTGGGTGCCGGGTGCTGCTGGCGCTGCCGGCGTGGTGGCCTGCGCGGTGGCCTGTGCGGGGGCGGCGGGCGCCGCCGGGGCGACGGCCGCCGTGCTCGTGGTGTTGGGGTTCACCGAGGTCGCCCAGGCCACGCTGCCGAGGAAGGTCACTGCGGCGATGGGTGCGGCGACAGCGATGGAGCGCCAGGTCGCACGGGAACCGTGCCGGTCAGTCGTCTTCACGCTCGTGCCCTTCGTGGTGACCACCCGAGGCGCCGGTGCGACCATGCGTGGCCGGCACACTCGCGGTGCGGGTGGTGCCGGAGGCAACGCTAGTGCGCTTCGCCGTCGTGTAGTTGGCGTTCGACACCACCATGCCCGAGGCGCCGGACACCGCGTGCGTCGCCGGGGCCGGCGTGCTCGGTGCCGTGCTGCGCAGGGTGGCGCTGGAGATCGTGGCGCCGCCGTTCGCCGTGCCCGTGCCCGCCTGGGCACCGACGGCCGACGCGGCCTGCTGGGAGTACGCCACCGGCTGGGCCGGGGCGATGGCACCTGCCAGTGCCTGCACCGTCGCCACCGGCGACGGCGAGACGTAGGCCGCCGGCGAGACGCCCGTGACCGATGCAATGGCAGCTGCGCCACCTGCACACGCGCCCGTGGCCGCGACCAGTGCGATGACTGCCTGACCGACTCGCTTCATGATGCCTCCCCTGTTCGTTTGGGTTGGCACGAGCATGCAGGGGGTCGCCTGAAGAAGTCCCCCGAGGAACCTTAAGTGCGGTGAAACTCGTCAGCGGGGCCCGCGCGCGAACGTCACGTGTACGGAAAGCCCACCAAGCAATGAGCGCTCCGCGTGTGCGGTGCCACCACAGGCGATTGCGGTCTCGCGCACCATGGCGAGGCCGAGGCCCGTGCCACCGGGCACCGCGGTGGAGCCGCGACGGAAGCGCTCGAAGATGGTGCGCAGTTCGGATTCCGGCACGCCCATGCCGTCGTCCTCGATGACGAGCTCCACGCCGTCGCGCACCTCGTCCAGCCGCACCTGCACGAGCGTGCGCGCATAGTGCAGCGCGTTGCCGATGAGCTCATCGACGATGCGGGGCACCGCGCCGGCGTCAGCAAGCACGGTGAGGTCCGGCTCGACGCGCGCCTCGAGCTGCACGCCCTGCTCCTCCGCGATCGGCTGGAAGGCTCGCACCCGCGAGGTAACGGCATCGGATGCCTGCACCGCGACGAGTGCCGCGCTGCGTGCATCGGCCTTCGCCAGCGTGAGCACCTGGTCGATGCGGTGCGTGAGGCGATCGACCTCATCGAGGGCGTGGCGCGCCTCGTCGGCGACCTCATCGTTCTCGGCATCGTTCGCCATGTCCTCGATGGCCTCGAGCCGCAGGCGGATGCCGGTGAGTGGTGTGCGCAGGTGGTGCGATGCCTCGGCGGCCACGCGCTCGGTGCGGCGCACGAGGTCGAACAGGCGCTCGGCCGTGTCGTTCAGGGCGCTTGCCACCTCGCGCACCTCCTTGGGGCCGCGCGTCTCCTCGGCACGCAACGACAGGTCACCGTGCAGGCGTCCGGCGATCTGGGCCAGGGCACGCACCGGCGCTGCGATCGACATGGCGAGCAGCCATGCGATGACACCGGCGACCACGGTGATGGCGATGACGAAGATGGCGAGCAGCCGCACCGTGCGGTTCACGGCATTGAGCACCGACTCCTCCGCGAGGGAGAAGCGCACCGCGGCCACAACCCGTTGGTGCTGCACGATCGGGGCCGCGACGAAGCGCAGGTCGAGGCCGAGGCTGTTGGAGTGCCGCACGTCGGAGGCCAGTGACCCGGCGAGTGCCGACATGATCTCCGGCCGGTTGAACTCGCGGTCGAGTGCCGTGCGGCTGCTGTCGGCGACGAGGTTGAGCTGGCGATCGACGACGACCACGCGTTCATCGGGCCGTGAGGGCGCCTTGAGCACCACCGCCGGCCACTGCGCGATCGGCAGCGACGCGAGCGTGGACGCGGTGGCGAGGGTCTCGACGCGAAGCTCGTTCACGATCGACGACTGCTCGCTGCGAGCCACGAGCACCGCCATGGGGATGCTGAGCGCCACCGCCACGGATGCGGCGATCGACGCGATGGCGATGACGAGCCGACGGGTCACTGTGTCGCCATGCGGTACCCGACACCGCGGACCGTCTCGATGAGCGCCGGGTCACCGAGCTTGCGGCGCAGCGTGGCGATGTGCACGTCGAGCGACTTGCCCGACCCCACCCAGACCGGGTCCCACACGCGGGAGAACAGCTCCTGCCGCGTGACGACGCGGCCGGGATCCTCCGCCAGCACGGCAAGCAGTTCGAACTCCTTGGCGGTGAGCTCGACGCTCGTGCCGTCGACCGTCACCTGGTGCCGGTTGCGATCGACCGTGACACGGTCGGTGCCGGACGTCACCTCGTTGCGGCGGCGGCGGCTGATGGCGCGGATGCGGGCCGAGAGCTCGCGGATCGAGTACGGCTTCACGACGTAGTCGTCGGCGCCGATCTCGAGGCCGATGATGCGATCGGTCTCGTCGCCACGGGCGGTGGCGATGATGATCGGGACGTCGCTGAAGCGGCGCACGTCGCGCAGCGCATCGAGGCCGTCGATGTCGGGCAGGCCCAGGTCGAGCAGCACGACATCCGGGTTGTGCTCCTTCACGAGCGCCGCCACGGCACGCCCGCCGGCCGTGTGCTGCACCTCGAAGCCATTGCGCCGGAGCCCCGCGATGAGGGGCTCGAAGATGGCGGCGTCGTCTTCGACCACGAGAACCTGCATGCCCGCATGCTCCCATGCCGGAGCGTCGACGGGGAGGCAGCACGCGCCCTCGCGTGGCCTCGATGCCGCAGGATTTTGTCCGCGCTTAACCGTCGGAGTGGTGGACTGTGATGCGAGGTGCCTACCCTTGCGGGTATGCGACGGGATCGACGGAGTGACGCGGGCACGGCCCCTGTGGTGCTTGCCGTTGCCGCGCTCGTCATCGTGTCCGGTGGTGGTGCGGCAGCGTGGGCGCTCCATGCGGCCACCACCTCGAACCAACTGCCGGACACCTCCATCAATGTCGTGGCGCCAAGTGCGGCCGTCACCTTCCCATCCGCCACCGCCACCCCCGTGGCCCAGCAGGGCAGTGCGCAGCCCACGGCCGGCGCCACTCCCACGACGACCACGGCCACGCGCGCGCCACGGCCGGCGCAGGGCACGGGCACACCCACCCGCGTCGCCGCCGACGGCACCACGTCGCCCGCACCCGCGGCCACCAGCAGCACGCCGGCGCCGGTGACGGCCCCCGTCACCGCCCCGGTCACGGCGCCCACGACCCGCCCGAGCACCAGCACGCCCGCACCCATCGCCACCGTCGCCGGCGGCCACGGTGAGGACGATTCGAGCGCCGAGAGCGACGACTGACGCCGCACCCCTCGTGCGATACTTGACCGACGCCCACATGGGGGCGTCGGGCGGAGCGTGGCATGGCGGAGACCGGGGCGGATCACACCCACCCGTATGTCGTCCTCCGTCCATCGCAGCGTGTACGACTGCTGCGCTACACGAAGTGGATGTGGGCCGCCTACGTCGTCGGCTCCGCCCTCACCTTCGCGGGCGCCTTCACCTGGATCGACTCCCACGCCGTGCTCGGGCAGTGGCACTACCACCCGATCATCGACCAGGTCGCGATCATCACCGAGAAGCCGGGCTGGCGCAGCCTCGTCTATCCGGTGACCCTCGGGGTGGGCGTGTTCCTCGCCATCCGTCGCCGTGACCTGCACCCACCGATCACGGCGGTGTGGGCGCTCATCGCCACCAACGCGGCCACCGGCTTCATGAAGCTGCTCACCGGCCGCCCCACCCCGCGTCAGGACCGCCTGCACCCGCAGTTCTTCAACAGCGACTGGTTCAAGCCCACCGACTGGGTGGGCATCGGCGCCTTCCCGTCAGGCCACACCGCCAACCTCGGCGCGGCGGCGGCCCTCGCCGTCATGGCCATGTACGCCTCCCGCTGGCGCTGGCGCCGTGCCGGCACCATCGTCGTCGCCCTCACCTGCGTGGATGTGGCCGTGAGCTCATGGGCGCGCGACACCCACTGGGTCACCGACCTGGTGTTCGGGTACGTGCTCGGTGCCGCGGTGGCGATGACGACGTCACTGCTCACCGCCGACCTGCCGGTGCAGTGGCGTCATCCGAGCTACATGGGCTCCACACGGCTCATCGTCATCGGCGGCATCGTGGTGTTCGCGGGATCCTTCGCGATCTTCGCCGACAACTCGTTCCTCAGCAATTCCAACACGTCGATCCTCATCATGCTCGGCGTCGCCTACCTCGGCTGGCGCCACCGCCGCTCACGCCGCAACCGCCGCACGCCCTGAGCCCGCTCCGGGCGCCGCGGCTCAGGCCCAGGGGGGCCTGGCATCGAACCGCTGCGAGACCCGTCCGGCCGCACGCCAGAGGCGTGCCACGACGTCGGCGTCCTCATCGCTCACGAGATTGCCCATGACCCGCAGGGCCACGCCCATGATGGCCTGCGAGCGCATGCCGATGGGGCCGAAGCGGGGCAGGAAGCTGTCGATCGTGAGCAGGGCCGCAAGGCGTCGGGCGACGGAGAAGGTGGCGCCGTAGTGCTCGTGCAGCAACGCGGGCCAGGCGCTGGTGGCGTCGGGCAGGGCGAGTGTGGCGGCCGCAAGGCGACCGGTCTCGAGGCCGTAGTCGATGCCCTCACCGTTCAACGGGTTCACGCAGGCGGCGGCATCGCCGATGCAGCGCCAGTTGGGTCCGGCGACCCCGGAGGCCGCACCGCCCATGGGCAGCATCGCGGAGGCCAGCATCGTCACCTCGCCGTCGAGCGCGAAGGGCGTGCGCTGCTGGCGCGCGTAGTGCTGCAGCAGCGTGTGCAGGTGCACGTCGCCGTGCCGTGCACCCGTTGCGAGCGAGCCGACGCCGAGGTTCACGCGACCGTCACCGAGGGGGAAGATCCAGCCGTAGCCGGGCAGGGTGGTGCCGCCCTCGTCGACGAGCTCGAGGTGGGAGCTGATCCACGGATCGTCGTGTCGCTCGCTGCGCACGTAGGCGCGTGCGGCGATGCCGTACGCCGTGTCGCGATGCCAGGTGCGGCCGAGGACACGGCCGAGGGTGGAGCGCACACCGTCGGCCACGATGAGCTGGCGGCAGGTCACCTCCTCGGTGCCCTCCGCCGTGCGCAGCAGCACCGACGCGACGCGCCCGTCGGCACCCCGGTACACATCAACGGCGCGGGTGGCGCCGCGGAACGTGGCGCCCGCGGCGACGGCAGTGCGGCGGATGGCGTCATCGAGCTCGGTGCGCGGCGCGGCACTGCCGTACGTCGGCAGGTGGGGGCCGTTCCAGGCCAGCTCGTGCTCGGCACCGAAGCCGAGCATGCGGATGCCGCGGTTGCGCGGGCGATCCGCAAGCCAGGGGCCCATGCCGAGGTCGACGAGCTGTGCGATGGCCCGTGGGGTGAGCCCGTCACCGCACGTCTTGTCACGCGGGAAGGCCTGGGCATCGACGAGCAGCACGTCGTGCCCAGCGCGGGCAGCCCACGCGGCTGCGGCCGACCCGGCAGGCCCGGCGCCGACGACGAGCACCTCGGTGGAAGTCACGGCGGCATTGTGGCATCCGGGTCGTGGGGGGCCTGCCGCTAGCATTCCCGTGGGAGGCCCCCGTGCAACTGCTGGACCGCTTCGAACAGCGCATCGACCAACTCGTGAACGGTGCCTTCGCGCGCGCCTTCAAGGCGGAGGTGCAACCGGTCGAGATCGCCGCCGCACTGCAGCGGGAACTTGACGACCACGCCGTCGCGCTGGGGTCCGACCAGGACGTGGTGCCGAACGTCTACACCGTCGACCTGTCGTCCCGTGACTTCGAGCGCCTCATGGCCTTCGAGGCCCCGCTGTGCACCGAGCTCGCGAACGTCGTCACCGAGTACGCCGAGCAGCAGCGCTGCCGGCTCATCGGCAGCGCCCTCGTGCGCTTCACGGAGGACCCATCCCTCGGCACCGGCGTGTTCCGGGTGCGCACGGAGGCCCGTGGCGACCGTGATGTCGAGGAGCAGCGCCGCGGCCCGCACCTCACCGTGAACGGCTTCATCCACCCCCTCACGCGCCACACCACGCGCCTCGGCCGCGGCACCGACGTCGACATCCGCATCGACGACGCGGGCGTCTCACGCCACCATGCCGAGATCGTGCTCTCGATGCCGGTGCTGCTGCGCGACCTCGGCTCCACCAACGGCACCTGGGTGGGAGGCGAGCGCATCACCGAGATGGAGCTCACCGACGATACCGAGATCACGATCGGTCCCGCGGTCATCGAGTTCCACGTGAGGTGATGCTTGTCCGAACTCACGCTCACGCTGCTGCGCCTCGGACTGCTCGTGGCGCTGTGGCTGTTCGTGTTCGGCGTGCTCAGCACCCTGCGCCGTGACCTGTTCGCCGAGGCCACCCGTCCATCGCGCCGCACCCCGGTGGCACCCCGTACCCGCTCGCGTCTGCACCCACGGCGGGGCGCGCACCTCGTCGTCGCACTCGCCGACGGCAGCACGCGACGCATCGGCCTCGGCGACGAGCCCATCACCTTCGGCACGGCAGACGACAACACCGTGGTGCTCGACGACGACTTCACGTCCGGCCACCACGCCCGCATCGTGCGCCGCGAGCGCGGCTGGGTGATCGAGGACCTCGGCTCCACCAACGGCACCTGGGTGGAGCGGCGGCGCATCACGGCGGCCGCGCCCATCAGCGACGGCATGCATGTGCGCGTGGGCCGCACCGAGATCGTGGTGGGCGCATGATCTCGTTCCGGCATGCCGCGTCATCGCACGTCGGGCTCATCCGCACCGGCAACGAGGACTCCGGGTACGCCGACGCGCACCTGCTCGTCGTCGCCGATGGCATGGGCGGGCATGCGGCCGGCGAGCTGGCGAGTGCCGCCGTCGTCGCGGCGGTGTGCGCCGACCTCAGCGACCGTCCCACCACCTCCGATGCCTACGAGCCCTGGGTGCGGGCCAAGGTCGATGCCGCCCACCAGCGCATCGGCGACCTCGTCACCGAGGACCCCGAGCGGCGCGGCATGGGCACCACGTTCACCCTGCTCGGCGCCACCGACGAGCACCTCGTGCTCGCCCACGTCGGCGACTCCCGCGCCTACCGCCTGCGCGACGGCGTGCTCGAGCAGCTCACGCGCGACCACACATACGTGCAGATGCTCGTCGACACCGGCCGCCTGCGGCAGGAGGACGCCGCCACCCATCCACGTCGCAACCTGCTGCTGCGCACCATCGACGGCATCCACGACCTCGAGCTCGATGTGGAGCACTTCGACGGTGCCATCGGCGACCGCTACCTGCTCTGCAGCGACGGGCTCACGACGGTCGTCGGCGATGCCGTCATCGCCGACGTGCTGCGCGATGGCGACCCCACGTACGCGGCCGCCACGCTCATCGACTTCGCCCTCGCCGGCGGTGCCCCCGACAACGTCTCCGTCATCGTCGCTGACCTGCTCGACACCGAGGAGGAGCAGGAGAACGCCATCCTCATCGGTGCGGCCCGCGAGGACGAGGTGCGTGAGGACCTCGGTGCGGTGCCGTTGCCCGTCGACGGCCCCGTCGACCCGTTCGGTGACCTGCCGCACAGCGTGCGCGAGCGCTCCCGCTGGTTTATCGCCGGCATGGTGGCGGTGCTCGTCGTGCTCGCCATCGTCGTGCGGTGGACGGCGTCGCAGTGGTACGTCACCGACCTCCACGGCCGCGTCGCGCTCTACCAGGGGGTGCCGCAGACGATCGGCCCGGTGTCGCTGTCGCGCCTCGACACCCTCACCACCCTCGACGTCGCGCACCTGCCGACGTTCGACCGCGATCAGGTGCACGCCGGCATCACGGCCGGCTCACGGGCCGATGCACTCGTCATCATCGACCGGGTGCGTGCGCTCATCGATGCCTGCACGCGCGACCCCTCCGCACCGAGCTGCCCGTGACGGCGCGACGCCAGGAGGCGTGGCTGCTTGCCGCAGCACTCCTCATCGGGGGCATGGCCTTCGTGCTCGCCCGAGCGAACATGGGGGTGTCCGACGCCGGCACCGCGCGCGAGCTCTTGCTCGTCGTCCTCGGCGCCGTGCTCACCCACCTCGGCATCCGCCGCTTCGCCCCCCACGCCGACCCCATCCTGCTGCCCACCGTGGTGCTGCTGAACCTGCTCGGGCTCGTCATGATCCACCGGCTCGACGTGGCAGAGGCGGCGCGCGCGGCGCGGCAGGGGGCCGCCATCCCGTCACCCACCTTCGCGTCGCAGACGGCCTGGACGCTGCTCGGCATGAGCATCGCGCTCGCAGTGCTGGTGCTCATGCGCGACCATCGCCAACTGCAGCGCTACACCTACACCTCGATGGTGGCGGGCCTCGCGCTGCTGCTCATGCCGTTGCTGCCCGTCGTCGGCACCACCGTGAACGGTGCCCGGTTGTGGGTGCGCGTCGGCACGCACTCGTTCCAACCGGGTGAGTTCGCCAAGTTCGCCCTCGCCGTCTTCTTCGCCGGCTTCCTCGTGCTCAAGCGCGACTCGCTCGCAGGCATCCGCGTGCGCGTGTGGCGCCTCGGGTGGCCGCGACCCCGCGATCTGGGGCCCATCCTCGTGAGTTGGCTGCTGTCGGTCGCGATCCTCGTGTTCGAACGCGACCTCGGGATGTCGTTGCTGTTCTTCGGCATGTTCATCGTGCTGCTCTACATGGCGACGGGCCAGCGCACCTGGCTGGTGCTCGGCGGCGTGCTGTTCGTCATCGGGTCAGCGCTGGCCTGGATGGCCTTCTGGCATGTGCGCATCCGCTTCGACATCTGGCTCGACCCCTTCGCGTACGCGGACACCCAGGGCTACCAGATCGTGCAGAGCCTCTACGGGCTCGCGAGCGGCGGCATGTTCGGCACCGGGCTCGGGGCTGGCTTCCCCTACATCGTGCCGTTCGCCAAGAGCGACTTCATCCTCGCGGCGATGGGGGAGGAGCTCGGCTTCGTGGGACTCGCCGCGATCATCATGCTGTACGCGATCATCGTGGAACGTGGGCTGCGCATCGGCATGCGGGTGCGTGACCCCTTCGGCCAGCTGCTCGCGTCCGGTCTTGTCGTGGTGCTCGGGCTGCAGACCTTCATCGTCGCGGGTGGTGTCACGCGGCTCATCCCGCTCACCGGCCTCACCACGCCCTTCCTCAGCGCGGGTGGCTCCTCACTCGTCGTGAACTGGTGCATCGTCGGTGTGCTGCTGCGCATGTCCGACGCCGCCAACCGGGTGCGGGTGACGCCATGACCCGGCCCTTCCGACGCGTGGCCGCGGTGCTTGCCGCCCTGCTCGTCGCGCTGCTCGCGAACCTGTCGTGGGTGCAGGTGTTCGAGGCCGATGCCCTGCGCCAGCACCCGGGCAACACCCGCACGGTGCTCGAGCAGTTCAATCGCGCCCGCGGCCCCATCATCGTCGGCTCCGCCCCCATCGCCACGTCATCGCGGGCGGGTGCGGACGGCTTCTACCAACGCTCCTACGTCGACGGGCCGTTGTACGCCGCGATCACCGGCTACTACTCGCTGCTGTACGGCGCCACCGGCATCGAGCGCTCGCAGGACGGCGTGCTGAGCGGCACCGACCCACGCTTCTTCGTCGATCGCGTGCAGCAGCTGTTCGCGGGTCGTCGCCAGGCAGGCGGTGCCGTCACGCTCTCGGTGGACGCCATCGCGCAGCAGGCCGCCTTCGACGCGCTCGCCGGCACCCAGGGCGCCACCGTCGCCCTCGACGCCCGCACCGGCGCCATCCTCGCCCTCGTCTCGACCCCGTCGTTCGATCCGCAGACGCTGGCACCGAACGATCCCGCCCGGGTGCGTGCCGCCTACGCCCGGCTCACGGCCGATGCCGCCCAACCGCTGGAGAACCGGGCCGTCGGCGTGGCCCGTCCCACGGGCACCGCGTTCCAGCTCGTCACCACGGCGGCCGCGCTCGCGTCCGGGCACTACAGCGGCGAGACAGTGCTCCCCGCGCCAGCACGGCTGGCGGGCGTGCGCACCGTGAACGCCCGCCCCTGCACAGCGAACGGTCGCACCACCCTCACCGCCGCACTGCGCAGCGGATGCGCCACGGCCTTCGCCGCCGTCGGCACCGGCCTCGGTGTCGACGCCGTGCGCACGATGGCCGAGCGCCTCGGCTACGACACCACCCCGAGCCCCGAGCTCGGCACCGTGCCGAGCACACTCACCCCCGGCACCGACGTCGCCCATCTCGCCGCCCTCGGCACCGGTGCCGATGCAACGGTGCTGCAACTCGCCATGCTCGCGGCCATGGTGGCGAACGGCGGCACGCTCATGGACCCGTACATCGTGCAGGACGTGCGTGCCCAGGACCTCGCCGTCCTCGACCACGCCAAACCGTCGGTGCGTGCCACGGTGCTCTCGCACCGCAACGCCACGGCGTTGGCGCGCATGCTGCAGGGCATCGACGGCAGCACCACCTGTGCCGAGTGCACTGTCGCTGGCACGCCGGTGCATGCGCTCACGGGCGGTCCCGGCTGGTTCGTGGGCTATGCCGGCCACATCGCGGTGGCGACCGTCGTGCAATCGGGAACCGGCACCGCGACCGCTGGGGCCATCCCGGTGTTGCGTGCGATTTTGGCAAGGAGCCGATGAAGCGCCACGGGTCCGACCCGTCGTCGGGGCATGATGTGCCCATGGAGGGAGTGCTGTGAGCGAGTCACGTCTGCTCGGGGGCCGGTACCAGCTTGCCGAGGTCATCGGCCATGGCGGCATGGCCGAGGTGTACTCGGGCACCGACATCCGCCTCGGGCGCCCGGTGGCCGTGAAGGTGCTGCGCGCCGACCTCGCCCGCGACCACAGCTTCCTCATGCGCTTCGAGCGCGAGGCGCAGGCCGCGGCCGCCCTGAACCACCCGAACATCGTGGCCGTCTACGACACCGGCGAGGACATCGTCGACGATGGCCTCGGCCCCGCACGCGTCCCGTGGATCGTCATGGAGCGGGTTGAGGGCCAGACCCTGCGCCAGATCATGGCGTCCGGGCGTCGCCTCACCATCGAGCGGGCGCTCGACATCACGTCGGGCATTCTCTCGGCCCTCGACTACAGCCACCGCCACGGCATCGTGCACCGCGACATCAAGCCGGCGAACATCATGGTGACGCCCTCGGGCGACGTGAAGGTGATGGACTTCGGCATCGCCCGCGCCCTCGCCGACGCCTCCGCCACCGTCACGCACACCTCGGCCGTGCTCGGCACCGCCCAGTACCTGTCACCCGAGCAGGCGCGCGGCGAGATCGTCGACGCCCGCTCCGACCTCTACTCCTGCGCGGCCCTGCTCTACGAGCTGCTCACCGGACGGCCGCCGTTCACGGGCGACTCCCCGGTGGCGATCGCCTACCAGCATGTGACGGAGCGCCCACAGGCGCCCTCCACGTTCGACCCGGAGATCGCGAGCGACATCGACGCCATCGTGCTCACGGGCCTCGCGAAGCGCCCCAGTGAGCGCTACGCGTCGGCGGCCGAGATGCGCGGCGACATCGAGCGCGCCCTCGACGGCCAGCCGGTGACGGCGAAGCTGCCGACGGTCGACAGCCCCACCGAGTCCATGCCGGCGCTCCACGCCTCGTCCACCGCGGTTGCCACCCGACAGCGCACGAGCACGGCCATCTGGCTGGGGTCGCTCATCGCGGTGGTCGTCGTGGTGCTCGGTGCCATGCTCGTGCTGCTCAAGATCTTCACCCCTGCGCCGTCGGAGCAGGTGGCGGTACCCGACCTTCGTGGCCTCACCGTCGCGCAGGCCACGAAGCTGCTGTCGAACACCGGCCTGGTGCTCGGCGACCAGTTGCCGCAGGCGTCTGCCGACCGTCCCAAGGACACCATCATCAGCCAGTCGCCGGCACGCGAGATCATGGTGAGCAAGGGCAGCACTGTCGACATCGTCATCAGCACCGGACCCGGCCAGGTGGCCGTGCCGAACCTCGTCGACCTCACCTCGCCGGATCAGGCCAAGGCCGCGTTGCAGGCGGCCAACCTGGTGCTCGGCACGGTGACGCAGCAGGACGGTGACGCGCCCGCGGGCACGGTGCTCAGCAGTGATCCGGCCGCCGGCACCATGGTCGACCCCGGCACCACCGTGTCCATCGTCATCTCGAGCGGCATGGTGGCGGTGCCGAACGTCGTCGGCGAGCCGGCCACGCAGGCCGAGGCCGAGCTCATGAACCTCGGCTTCCAGGTGGCGCACGTGACCCAGGTGGACACCACGGTGGCCGAGGGCACGGTGCTGCAACAGGATCCCGTCGGCGGCACGTCGCTGCAGCAGGGCGGCACGGTGACGCTCACGGTGTCCACGCCGTCCTGATCCGGGAGGCGCGCGGCCGCGCGTGGTTCCTGCCGCAGGCGGTGGATGGTCGTCAGCCGATGAGCGGGGCGAGCCCCTCCGAGCGGCGCACCGCGTCGGGGTCACCGCAGACGGCCAGCCAGTTGGCGAGGATGCGATAGCCACCCTCGGTGAGCACCGACTCCGGGTGGAACTGCACGCCCTCGACCGCGAACTCGCGATGGCGCACGCCCATGATGACGCCGGACTCGCTGCGCGCCGTCACCTCGAGGCACTCGGGCACGGAGTCGTCCTCGATGGCGAGCGAGTGGTAGCGGGTGGCCGTGAAGGGCTCGGGCAGTCCGGCGAACACGCCGTGCTGCTCGTGCGACACCTGCGAGGTCTTGCCGTGGAGCAGCTCGGGCGCCCGGGTGACGGCCGCGCCGTACACCGCGCCGATGGCCTGATGCCCGAGGCAGACGCCGAACGCGGGCACCCGTCCCTGCGCTGCGCGGATGAGCGCCATGCTCACCCCCGCCTCCTCGGGTGTGCCCGGGCCGGGCGAGATGAGGATGCCGTCGTAGGTGAGGGCCTGCTCGATGTCGACCTCGTCATTGCGCAGCACGTCGACCTCCGCACCGAGCTGCGCGAGGTAGGACACGATGTTGAACACGAAGGAGTCGTAGTTGTCGACGACGAGGATGTGGACCATCGGGCCCTCCTTCCGGCACCCCGAGCCTAGGACGTCTGCGCGGACGGCAGTGCGATGGACCCCGTGAAGGCGGGGATGTCGAGTGCGGCGTGCGCGGAGACGGCGTAGCCGAGGCCGTACACACGCGCGAGGTCCTGGATGAGCTGCACGCCCTGATCGGTGTCGAGGGCGTGCTCAAGGCGGGCACGGTCGCCGATGGCGGTGATGCGATAGGGCGGGGAGTAGACGCGGCCCTGGAGCAGCAGGGTGTTGCCGACGCACTTCACGGCGGAGGTGGCGATGAGGCGCTGGTCCATCACCATGATGGCCTCCGCGCCGCCGTGCCACAGCGCGTTCACCACCGCCTGCACATCCTGCTGGTGGATGACGAGGTTGTCGGGGTCGACGCCGGTGAGGTTGGCCGACTCGTGGGGGGCGTCGTTGAGCGTCACCTCGACGCCGGGGCCGTGCACGGCGGTGAGCCCGGCCGCCGGGGCGAGGGCCGCCTCCTGGCGCTGGGCATCGGTGAGGTCGACACCGCCGATGCGGTTGGCGAGCGCTGCGACGCTGCGACGCAACGCCTCCGTGCTCGTCTGCATCGCGTCGAGCTGCGAACTCTGGCGGATCACGAGGTCGCGCAGGGTGCCGACGCTGCCGCCCCGGAGGTCGGTGCCCTGGGCGGCGATGCCCGACGCCGCCATGCCGAAGCCCGCCAGCATCATGATGCCGGCCGCAGCAAGGTGGAGCGGTCTCACGGCCATGGCGCAACCGTACGCCGGCCAGCCTCTACCATTGGGGCACCATCACGCAGGGAGCGTCCGATGCCCGTCTCGAAGGTCCGCAAGAAGAAGCAGTCCTCGCGCACGTCCGCGCAGGGTGCACAGCAGACACCGGTGCACATCGGACCGAAGCCGTGGCTCGCACCGCTCATGGTGACCCTCCTCGTGCTCGGTCTCGCGTGGATCGTCGTCTTCTACATCGCTGGTGACCAGATCGGCTTCATGCAGTCGCTCGGCAACCTCGGCAACGTGCTCATCGGCTTCGTGCTCATCGGCGTGGGCTTCGCCCTGTCGACGAAGTGGCGATAACCACACCGATGTAATTCATCCCCAGCTGTGGATCAGCTGTGGACAACGAGTTGTGCCGCCAACTGCGGCAGCAGCACGTCCGTGCGCCACTGCGTGGCGAGCACCAGACCCGCCACCACGAGCACCGGTACCAGCACCTGCAGCACGCGATGGCGATGCGGGATGAGCGCCCACCCCACGATGGCACCCGTCACAAGGCCGCCGAGGTGGGCGCGCCAGTCGACGCCCGGGATGACGAAGCCGATGACGAGGTTGAGGGCGATGACGCCCACGATCTCCTGGGTGTTCACGCGCAGTTCGCGGCCGACCATGAAGATGGCGGCGAACATGCCGAAGATGGCACCCGAGGCACCGACACCGGCGACGAAGGGGTCGTTGAACCAGTAGGACGCCACCGCGCCACCGAAGCCGGCGATGAGGAAGAGCGCGGCCGTGCGCACATGCCCGAAGGCCTGCTCGACGCTGCGGCCCATGATCCACAGCACGAGCATGTTCATGCCGAGGTGCAGCCACCCCGAGTGCACGAAGATCGCGGTGATGAGCCGGTAGGTCTCGCCGAAGGCGGCGATGCGCGCCGGGAACACCGACAGCTCCTGCACCCATCCGGTGCTGGTGCCGATGCCGAGATCGCCGAGCACCTGGATGATGACGCAGAGGATGACGATGCCGTACGTGACCGTCGGCGTGGTGTCGGCAACACGGCGCACCCGACGCGGCGTGGATGCGCGCGCCTCACGCACGCAGTCGGGGCAGTGGAAGCCCACCGGCGCGGGGATCATGCAGTCGGTGCAGATGCCCCGACCGCAGCGGTTGCACAGCACATAGGTCACCCGGTCCGGGTGACGTGCGCAGACCGGGTCCGACGCGCCGGCCTCGGTCATGCCTCGATGGTGATGGAGGAGATGACGACGTCCTGCACCGGGCGGTCCTGGCGACCGGTCGGCACCGCGGCGATCGCGTCGACGACGTCGCGTGAGGGCTGGTCGGCGACCTCACCGAAGATGGTGTGCTTGAAGTTCAGCCACGTCGTGGCGGCGACGGTGATGAAGAACTGCGAGCCGTTGGTGCCCGGGCCGGCGTTGGCCATGGCGAGCAGGTAGGGCTTCGAGAAGGTGAGCTCCGGGTGGAACTCGTCCTTGAAGGTGTAGCCCGGGCCGCCCATGCCGGTGCCCTCCGGGTCGCCGCCCTGGATCATGAAGCCGGAGATGACGCGGTGGAAGACGACGTCCTTGTACAGCGGGCCCTCGCCGGCCTGGCCGCCGCGCTTCTTCCAGGGCTGCGTGCCGTCGGCGAGCCCGACGAAGTTCTTCACCGTGAGCGGCGCGTGGTCGGGGAACAGGGTGACCTTGATGTCGCCGAGGTTCGTGTGCAGCGTGGCAGTCGTCATGGACGGCATCCTCTCATGACCGCACCGGCGCCTCCGAGCCGCTGCCCCCGGATCCGGCGACTGCGAACCGGTTTCTGATGCATGGGCGGTCTGCAGACCGCCCATGCATCAGAAAGCGGAACGCCGACTGCGGCAGTGGGTGATGACCGGGCGCGGGACGTGATCTGGCCGCACCCACTGTCGGGGTGGACCGTCGGCGTCAGGCGGTGTGGGTGGCGCGGGCGAGCAGGCCCAGCCACAGCGCGATGCTGCGCCCGATGAGCAGGGCGAAGAGCAGCGTGGCCACCCCCACCGTGCCGCCGAGCGACCACCCGATGGCGAGCGCCACCACCTCGATCGCCGTGCGCACGCGAGCCACGCGCACGCCGGTGCGGGTGTGCAGGGCGGTCATGAGCCCGTCGCGCGGACCCGGCCCCAGGTTTGTCGTGATGTACATGGTGCTGCCGAGTCCGACGACGAGGATGCCGAGGAGTGCCTGCGCCACCGAGGTGGTGGCCGCGTGCGGGTGTGGCAGCAGGGGCAGGGCGAACTGCAGTGCGTAGCCGATGATGATGGCGTTCAGGATGGTGCCGAGTCCGGGCCGCTCACGCAGCGGGATCCACAGCAGCAGGACGAGTGCACTCACCGCGAGGGACGCGGTGCCGATGCCCTGGCCGATGCGCAGTGAGAGCCCCTGCGCGAGCACCGTCCATGGGGAGTTGCCCACGCTTGCGTCGACGATGAGGGCCTCACCGAAGCCGAAGCACACTAGGCCGGCGATGAGGATGAGCAGCGTGACGGGGGTGGTGCGCCAGCGATGGTGCGCCCGCCAGGGCACGACCGGGAAGGTGCGCGCGCCGTGCAGCAGGATTTCGCGCCACGTGGGCTTCGTCATGCGCGGACGATAGCGGGCGCCGCTGGCACGACAGGGAACGGGAGTGTGGAGCGTAGGGGACTCGAACCCCTAACCCCTGCCTTGCAAAGGCAGTGCTCTACCAATTGAGCTAACGCCCCGAATCGGCGAGCGCATGCCAGGAACCGGCTGACGTTTCGCCCCTCAGGTACTGCGCGAGCATGACGAGCAGCCCGCCGACGACCAGGACGCGCAGCAGCCTCTTCATGTCGACCTCCCGCAGCGTGGACCTAGGAGGACTTGAACCTCCGGCCTCTTCCTTATCAGGGAAGCGCTCTAACCGTCTGAGCTATAGGTCCGGACCGGCCGTGGCCAGCGGTGGCGAACGTTACCCCAAATGCCGGCCGGCGCCCAACTCCGGCGGGAGGGCCGTCAGTCCTCCTCGGCGAGGGTGACCTCGAAGCCTCCCGTGATCGGCACGGTGGCGTTGTAGAGGAAGGCGAACACCGCCGACAGCGCCGTGAGCACCACCGTCTCGAAGGCCCCGATGAGGGCCGTGAAGGTGATGACGCGACCCAGCGTGATGGTCTGCGCGATGCCGCCGCCGTTGCCGGTGACGTCACCGAGGACGCGGTCGATGGCATCGAAGAGGCCGAGTGCGCGCAGGAAGACGGTGAGCACCGAGAAGGCCACCACGAGCGTCACCGCGAGGGTGGCGCCGAGGAGGAATGTGGTGCGCACCGCGGACCACGGGTGGATCGACTCCACCCGCAGTGCCGCACGCCTCGTCATCAGGCCTCGCCACCCACGGGGTCGGCGTCGGCAATGACGGTGCCGACCGCGTCCGCTGTGCCGTCGGTGACCGTGGCAGCATCGTCCGTCGCAGCGTCGACGTCGTCCTCTTCGTCCACCTCGCGAGCCCGGGCAACGGCGATGAGCGCATCCCCGGCTGCCAGGCTCATGAGCGAGACGCCCATGGTGTCGCGGCCCGTGAGGCGGATCTGGTCGACACGGGTGCGGATGACAACGCCGTTGGACGCGATGGCGAAGATCTGGTCGGTCTCGTCGGCGACGAGGGCACCGACGAGCCCGCCACGCTCCTCGACGAGTCGCATGGCGCGCACGCCCTGGGTGCCGCGACCCTTCGCGTTCCACTCATCGACGCTCGTGCGCTTCGCGTACCCGCCGTCGGTGACCGTGACGACGGAGGCGCCAGGGCGCACGACGTCCATCGAGAGCAGGTAGTCGTCATCGCTCTTGAAGCGCATGCCGATGACACCGGACGTGGCCCGCCCCATCGACCGCAGCGACGCCTCGTCGGAGGTGAAGCGGACGCTGTACCCCTTGTGGCTCACGAGCAGCAGGTCATCGCGCTCACCCACGAGCTGCGCACTCACGAGCTCGTCGTCATCGCGCAGGTTGATGGCGATGAGCCCACCGGAGCGGTTGGAGTCGTACTCGGCGAGCGCGGTCTTCTTCACGATGCCCTGCCGCGTGGCGAGCACGAGGTACTGCGCCTGCTCGTAGTCGCGCAGGTCGAGCACCTGCGTGATGGTCTCATCACCCTGCAGTGCCAACAGGTTTGCGACGTGCTGGCCGCGAGCGTCACGCCCGGCCTCGGGCAGGTCGTAGGCCTTCACGCGGTACACACGGCCACGGTTGGTGAAGAAGAGGATCCAGTGGTGCGTCGTGGTGACGAAGAAGTGGCTCACCACGTCGTCCTGCTTGAGCGACGCGCCCTTCACGCCCTTGCCGCCGCGACGCTGCTCCCGGTAGAGGTCGGTGTGGGTGCGCTTCGCATAGCCGCCGGAGGTGATGGTGACGACCACATCGCGCTCGGCGATGAGGTCCTCCTCGCGCATCTCGCCCTCGTCGGCCACAAAGCGCGTGCGGCGCTCATCGCCGTGGCGCTGCACGATGCCGTCGAGCTCCTCGCGGATGATCTCGCGCTGTCGATCCTCGCTCGCAAGGATGCTGAGGTACTCTTCGATGAGGAGCATGAGCTCGTCGTACTCGTCCTGCAGTTCGTGGCGCTCGAGGGCGGCCAGCTTGCGCAACTGCATGTCGAGGATGGCGCGCGCCTGCAGCTCGTCGATGTCGAGCAGGCCCTGCAGGCCCACCATCGCCTCGGCCGCCGACTTGCTGCGACGGATGAACGCGATGACCTCGTCGATGCGATCGATGGCCTTGAGCAGGCCGCGCAGGATGTGCGCGCGCTCCTCGGCCTTGCGCAGGCGGTACTTGGTGCGCCGCACGATGACCTCGTGCTGGTGGCGGATCCAGTTCGACACGAAGGCATCGAGGGTGAGCGTGCGCGGCACGCCATCGACGAGCGCGAGCATGTTGGCACCGAAGGTGTCCTGCAGCTGCGTGTGCTTATAGAGGTTGTTCAGCACCACCTTGGCGACGGCATCGCGCTTGAGCACGATGCACAGGCGCATGCCGGTGCGACCCGACGACTCGTCACGCAGTTCGGCGATGCCGCCGATGCGGCCCTCGTTCACGAGGTCGGCGATGCGCAGCGCGAGGTTGTCGGGGTTCACCTGGTACGGCAGCTCGGTGACGACGAGCTGCGTGCGCCCACGGTTGTCCTCCTCGACCTCGACGACCGCGCGCATCGTGATGGAGCCGCGCCCCGTGCGGTAGGTCTCGTCGACACCGCGGCGCCCGACGATGAGCGCGCCGGTGGGGAAGTCGGGGCCCTTCACGCGCTCGATGAGCGCCTCGAGCAACTCCTCACGCGTGGCCTGCGGGTGCTCGAGCGCCCACATGACGCCGCTTGCCACCTCGCGCAGGTTGTGTGGCGGGATGTTCGTCGCCATGCCCACGGCGATGCCGACCGACCCGTTCACGAGCAGGTTGGGGAAGCGCGACGGGAGCACGACCGGCTCGGCGGTGCGGCCGTCGTAGTTGGGCGTGAAGTCGACGGTCTCCTCGTCGATGTCGCGCACCATCTCCATCGCGAGCGAGGCCATGCGGCACTCGGTGTAGCGCATGGCCGCGGCCGGGTCATTGCCCGGTGAACCGAAGTTGCCCTGCCCCTGCACGAGCGGGTAGCGCAGTGACCACGGCTGCGCGAGGCGCACGAGGGTGTCGTAGATGGCGCTGTCGCCGTGCGGGTGGTACGTGCCCATGACATCGCCGACAACGCGAGCGCACTTGCTGAAGCCGCGATCGGGACGGTAGCCGCCGTCGTACATGGCGTACAGGACGCGGCGGTGCACCGGCTTGAAGCCGTCGCGCACATCGGGCAGTGCGCGCGACACGATGACGCTCATCGCGTAGTCGAGGTAGGAGCGCTTCATCTCCGCATTGAGGTCGACCGCCTCGATGCGTCCGTGCTGGATGTCGTTCGTTTCCGTCATCGCGGGATCCTCAGATGTCCAAGAAGCGCACGTCGCGCGCGTTCTGTTGGATGAAGTTGCGGCGGCTTT
>JAKALQ010000019.1 GCA_021824095.1 Actinomycetes bacterium | reverse complement strand
CAGGAGCCGGGGTCGGCGTTGGCGCCGGGGTGGCGGTGGCCGGCGTCACGGCAGGTGCCGCGGGCTTCGGGGCCTCCGCGGCCTCAGGCTTCGGTGCGGCCTTGCGGGCCGCGGGCTTCGGCGCCTCGGCAGCGGCCGGCTTCGCGGGCATGGCCTCGCGCAGCTTGCGGGCTGCGGGAGCCTCGATGGTCGATGATGCGGAACGCACGAACTCGCCAAGCTCCTGGAGCTTGGCGACGGCTTCCTTGCTGCTGATACCGAGCTCCTTGGCGAGCTCGTGAACCCTGAGCTTTGACACAGTTCCTCTTCGCGTCGTGCGCCCAGGGCCGGGGCGGCCTAGGGCACTGGTTCGAACACGCTCATCGCGTGCTCACTTGGTCCTCATCGGAGGCTCATCCCGTCACGCTCCCGCGTGTTGAGTCATGGACACTGACTGCCGCAACCCCGGATCCACCACGGGCGCCTCGTCGAGGCGGAACGCCCGCCGGAAGGCCCGGCGTCGCTCCGCGAGCTCGAGGCACGCGGGATCGCGATGCAGGTACGCACCGCGACCATGGGCCCGGTTCATGGGATCGGCGGTGACGACACCGTCGATGCACACGATCCGGAGGAGTTGCGACTGTGCTGCCGTCCGCCTGCATCCGACACAGGTGCGGATGGGACGAGCGGCTGCAACGACCAAGTCTACCGTGCTCACGCCCCTGCCCCGGACGGCGTGGCGTCGGCCGACGAGGCATCGGACCGGATGTCGATCTTCCATCCGGTGAGCCGGGCCGCCAGGCGGGCGTTCTGCCCCTCCTTGCCGATGGCGAGGGAGAGCTGGAAGTCGGGCACGACCACACGAGCCTGCCGTGCGTCGGGGTCGACGATCTCAACCGACAGCACGCGGGCAGGGCTCAGCGCGTTCGCCACGTACTCCGCCGGGTCGTCCGACCAGTCGACGATGTCGATCTTCTCGCCGTGCAGTTCGTTCACCACATTGCGCACCCGCGCGCCCATGGGACCGATGCAGGAGCCCTTGGCAGCCACGCCCGTGCGGTGCGAGCGCACCGCCATCTTCGTGCGATGGCCGGCCTCGCGTGCGATGCCCATGATCTCGACGGTGCCGTCTGCGATCTCCGGCACCTCGAGGCGGAACAGTGCCTTCACGAGGTTGGGATGCGAGCGGCTCAACTGCACCGATGCGCCGCGGGCACCCATGCGTGACATGACGACGATGACCTTGAGGCGCGTGCCGTGGGCGTAGTCCTCGCCGGGCACCTGCTCGCTCGGCGGGATGACACCCTCCACCTTGCCGAGGTTCACATGCACCATGCGCGGGTCGCTCGACTGCTGCACGACACCGCTCACGATGTCGCCTTCCTTGGCCGCGAACTCGGTGTGCGTGACCAGGTCCCCCGCCTCACGCAGGCGCTGCATGAGGATGGAGCGCGCCGTCGTCGCCGCGATGCGCCCAAAGTCTTTCGGGGTGTCGTCGAACTCACCGATGCGGGCACCGTCGTCATCGAACTCGTAGCGCCAGACCGTCACGTGCCCCGTGCTGCGATCGAGTTGCACGCGTCCGTAGGCATCCTCGCCATGCGCCTTGTGGTACGCGGTCCACAGTGCCTCCTCGATGGAGACGACGAGCGCCTCGATCGCGATGCCCCGCTCACTGGCGACGGCGCGCAGTGCGCCCATGTCGATGTCCATGTCACTCCTCGTCGTCTTCGTCAGCGATGGGCTCAAGATCCTCATCGCGGACCGTGCGGTTGAACTCCACCTGCACGATGGCCTTCGCGATGGTGTCGATGTTGCGGGTGCGCATGGCGCCCTTGAAGTTGAATTGTGCGTCGCCACTGCCCTCGTCGAACTCGAGCAGTCGCCCGAGATCCTCACGGCCGTCGACGAAGTGCACCTTCACCATGCGGCCCACCGCGCGACGCCAGTGCCGTGGCAGCGTGAGCGGGCGTTCCACACCGGGGCTCGTGACCTCGAGCGACCAATCGGCATCGCCCATGACCGCCGCTGCATCCATGGCGTCGCCCACCGCACGCGAGACATCGGCCATGCGATCGAGGTTCACGCCGTCGTCGCCATCGACGACGACCTTCACGATGCTGCGCCGGCCGACCGTGCTGATGCGCACGTCCTCGAGGTCGAGATCGAGGGAGCGCACGACGGGCTCGATGAGCTCGGTCACCCTGGACACTGCGGACATCGGCGGCGCTCCCTATCCTGTTGTGGCCCTGCGATTGTCGGCGGGGGTGCAACCCGCTCTCGGCGCGAACGGTAGCCGAAACCCACGCACCTGCACACCGGCGTGGCGACGCTCGCGCAGGCCGGGACGGGTCAGAGGAGCGACCAGACCAGCTTCACGAGCAGGGCGCCGGTGCTGATGAGGAACACGATGCGCACGAAGCCCGAGCCGCGCGCGATCGCAGTGCGGGCGCCGAGACGGCCTCCGACGGCATTGGCCACGCCCATGAGCAGCCCCAACCACCAGAGGATGTGGCCGGTGGTGGCGAACACGACAATCGAGGCCAGGTTGGTGGCCCAGTTCGCCAGCTTCGCTGCGACCGAGGCACCCAGGAAGCTCATGCCGACGAGGGCCACGAAGCCGATGAGGAGGAACGAGCCGGTGCCGGGGCCGATGAGCCCGTCATAGAAGCCGACGACCGCGCTGATGGCCAGTGCCGTGCCGCGGCGCTCGGTCTCGAACACCTCACGCGCGGCAGTGGGTCGGCGCAGGATCGTGAAGACCCACACCACGGCAAGCACGACGACGATGATCGGCCGCAGGAAGTCGGTCGACACCCGGGTGGCCGTGAAGGACCCCAGCCCCGAGCACACGAACGCAGTGGCCATGATGCGGCCCGCGAGCGACCAGTTCGGGCGGTGAGCCTGCGCGTAGGTGCGCACGGCGATGGACGTGCCGATGAAGCTCGAGGTCTTGTTCGTCCCCATCGCCGTGAGGGTCGCGGCGTGCGGGAACACGAGCAGCAGCGCGGGCAACTGGATGAGGCCACCGCCACCGGCGACGGCGTCGATCCAGCCGGCAGCGAGGGCAGCGAGCAGCAGCGCCGCGACGGCCGACGCGTGCAGCTCGATCACGCGCGGCAGGCGTCGATGATGTGCTGCAGGGCGTCGTCGACGGGTACGTCGGCGCGTTCGCCGGACACCCGGTCGCGCACCTCCACGATGCCGTTCGCGAGGTTCTTGCCCACGACCACGACGGTGGGCACCCCGATGAGCTCCGCGTCGTTGAACTTCACGCCCGGCGAGGCCTGACGACGATCATCGAAGAGCACACGAAGACCGGCTGCCTCGAGGGCAGCTGCGAGTTCCTCGGCCTTGACCCACGGGGCCTCGTCCTTGCCGGTGGCCACGAGGTGCACGTCGGCGGGTGCGATCTCCCGCGGCCAGGTGAGGCCCTTGTCGTCGTGGTGCTGCTCGGCGATGGCGGCCACGAGACGAGAGACGCCGATGCCGTAGGAGCCCATGGTGACGACCTGGCTCTTGCCATGCTCGTCGAGCACCGTGAGGTCGAGGGCCTGGGCGTACTTGCGTCCCAACTGGAAGATATGGCCGATCTCGATGCCGCGCGCCTGGGTGAGCGTGCCACCGCACTGGCAGGCATCGCCGTCACGGATCTCGGCGGCCTCGATGGTGCCGTCCGCAGCGAAGTCGCGGCCCGCGACGAGGTCGTACACGTGCCGGCCACTGATGTCCGACCCGGTGATCCACCGCGTGCCCTCGACGACGCGGGGATCGAGCAGGTAGCGCACCTTGGCCGGCTTCGCCTCACCCAGCGCGCCGGGTCCGATGTAGCCCTTCGCGAGCGTCGGGCGGGCGGCGAAGTCGGACTCGTCGAAGGGCTCCGGCACCGACGGGTGCAGCACCGCCTCGAGCCGCTTCATGTCCACCTCACGATCGCCGGGCAGGCCCACGGCAAGCGCCCACTGGGTGCCATCGGGATCGGTGACGCGGAAGACGATGTTCTTCAAGGTGTCCGCTGCCGTCCACGCACGATCGCCGCGCGGGAAGCGGGCGTTCGACAGGTCGACGAGCGATTCGATGGTGGGGGTGTCCGGTGTCTCCTCGACATGCGCGGCCGGTACCCCGTCGAAGGGCAGCGCCACCGGAACGGGCGTGGTGACCGCCTCCACGTTGGCCGCGTAGCCACAGGAGGTGCATTGCACGAAGGTGTCCTCACCGAACTCGCTCATGGCGAGGAACTCCTCCGAGGCCGAACCGCCCATGGCACCGGACATGGCCGAGACGATGACGTAGTCGAGGCCACAGCGGTCGAAGGTCTTGATGTAGGCGTCACGGTGCTGGTCGTAGGAGCGCTGCAGGCCCGCATCGTCGATGTCGAAGGAGTAGGAGTCCTTCATGACGAACTCGCGGCCGCGCAGGATGCCAGCACGCGGCCGGGCCTCATCGCGGTACTTGATCTGGATCTGGTAGATGTGCAACGGCAGGTCCTTGTAGGACGAGAACTCGCCCTTCACCATGAGGGTGAACATCTCCTCGTGCGTGGGGCCGAGGAGCATGTCGTTGCCCTTGCGGTCCTTGAGCCGGAAGAGGTTGTCGCCGTACTCGGTCCAGCGGTGGGTGCGCTCGTAGGGCTCCCGTGGGAGCAGTCCGGGGAAGTGCACCTCCTGGAAGCCGGCGGCGTCCATCTCCGCACGCACGATGCGCTCGACGTTGCGGTAGACGAGGTAGCCCAGGGGCAGCCAGGAGAAGATGCCCGGCGCCACGCGGCGGACCAAGCCGGCGCGGGTAAGCAGGCGGTCGCTCGGCACCACCGCATCCGCTGGGTCCTCGCGGAGCGTGCGCAGGAACAGCGTGGACATCCGAAGCATGGCGTGTCTCCCTCGATGGTCGGGCACAGGCTACCCGCGGTGGCCGCAGATGCCGACGTCGTCCCAACATGCCCACGGATGACGCGGCCCGATGCCTAGAAGAACACCGTGCTGAAGGTGTCGACCTGGGTGAAGCCAGCACGTGCGTATGCCCGAACTGCCGGGACGTTGAAGTCGTTCACGTAGAGCGCAACGGCGGGGGCGATGTCGCGCATGGCAGCCATGGCGACCGCGGCCATGGCGGGCGCAGCCACACCCGTACCCCGCAGGTCGGGGCGCACCCACACCCCCTGCACCTGGCATACGGCCGAGGACGTGGCACCGATCTCGGCCTTGAACACCACCCCCTGTGCGTCCATGCGCACGAAGGAGCGCCCGGACGCGATGTTCTCGCGCACGCGCTGGCGATACGCCCGTTCCATGCCATGCGCGACAGGCGAGATGCCCACCTCATGCGTGAACATGTCGACGCAGCAGGGGAAGAGGGCGTCAAAGTCAGCAGGCACACTGCGACGCACGAGCGGGTCGGGCGCCACCGACGGTTGCTCGGTGAGCACCATGAGGGGTTGTGCTGCACGGCGGGCTCGTGGCGCACCCCAGCGCCCGTCAATGGCGTCCCAGAGCAGGGCGACGTCGGGTTGGCGCCCCACGATCGCAGCAGGCCGGGGTCGTCTGGCCACGAGGTGGTCGGCGAGCACGGCCGCCGACCGTGGATCGAGATCTGAGACGACACTGTTGGCAAGCAACGACGCGATTGCCACGAGGGTGCCGCCGTCGACCACCGCCACGATGTCGGCCTGACGACGCGACTCGAGCAGCGAGGTGAGGAAGCAGTGTGCGGAGGGACGCGCGGCGATGAGCGCGAGCGCCGGCCCGACGTCGTGCGGCGTGAGCTGGCGCGCGTGCATCTAGGCCACGGTCACGCTCGGCGCACCGTCGCCGAGGTCGCCCTGCTCGGCGAGCTTGAAGGCCTCCTCGATGAGGGTCTCGACGATCTGCGACTCAGGCACCGTCTTGATGACCTGCCCGCGCACGAAGATCTGCCCCTTGCCGTTGCCACTGGCGACGCCGAGGTCGGCCTCGCGTGCCTCGCCCGGGCCGTTCACGACGCAACCCATGACGGCCACACGCAGGGGCACCTCCATGCCCTGCAGCCCGGCGGTCACCTCCTCGGCGAGCTTGTACACGTCCACCTGGGCACGGCCACAGGAGGGGCAGGAGACGATCTCGAGTCGACGCTGGCGCAGGTTGAGCGACTCAAGGATCTGGGTGCCCACCTTCACCTCCTCGACCGGCGGCGCGGACAGGGACACGCGGATGGTGTCGCCGATGCCCTGCGAGAGCAGGGCACCAAAGGCCACGGCGGACTTGATGGTGCCCTGGAAGGCCGGGCCCGCCTCGGTGACGCCGAGGTGCAGCGGGTAGTCGCATTGCGCCGCCAGTTGCTCGTAGGCGCGCACCATGACGACGGGGTCGTGATGCTTCACGGAGATCTTGATGTCGCGGAAGTCGTGCTCCTCGAAGAGCGAGGCCTCCCAGAGCGCCGACTCGACGAGTGCCTCCGGCGTGGCCTTGCCGTACTTCTCGAGCAGGCGCTTGTCGAGGGACCCGGCATTGACGCCGATGCGGATGGGGCACCCGGCGTCCTTGGCTGCCTTGGCGATCTCGCGCACCTTGTCGTCGAACTGCTTGATGTTGCCCGGGTTCACCCGCACAGCTGCGCAGCCGGCATCGATCGCGGCGAAGACGTACTTGGGTTGGAAGTGGATGTCGGCGATGACGGGGATGCTCGAATGACGCACGATCTCGGGCAGGGCCTCGGCGTCGTCCTGGCTCGGGCAGGCGACGCGCACGATCTGGCAGCCGGCTGCGGTGAGCTCGGCGATCTGCTGCAGCGTCGCGTTCACGTCGGCCGTGAGCGTGGTGGTCATGGACTGCACCGTGATGGGGGCGTCGCCGCCCACCTCGACCGGGTGCGTGTGGTGCCGAAGCACGAGCTTGCGGGAGGGTCGCCGAGGCGCGAGGACGGGCGCGGGACCTGCGGGCATTCCGAGCGAAACCGACATATGCCAAGTATCCACCAGGCCGCTCTCGCCCGCAGCGCGAGGGAGGGGGATTCGATCACCCGCCGAGGGAGATCGGCTTCACGATGTCGGCCCCCGCAGGCCCTCGTCGCAGGCGACGAGGTGCCGAGGAAGGTGGGAACCGTGCCGACGTCGGGTGACGGATCACCCGCCGAGGGAGATCGGCTTCACGATGTCGGCCCAGATCACCAATGCGCCCACGCCGATGAGGAGCACGGACATGGCATAGGTGAGCGGCAGCAGTCGGGCGGTGTCGATGGGGCGTCGGGCCGCGCGGCGGCGCAGGGCGTTGCGCAGCACCTCCCAGCCGGCCGCGGCGACATGCCCACCGTCGAGGGGCAGGAGCGGGAGCAGGTTGAAGAGGAACAGGAACAGGTTGAGCGAGCCGAGGAGCATGAGCAGGCTCACGACCTTGTCCCACCCGTCGGCCGAGGAGGCCGCGATCTCACCGCCGATGCGCGTGGCGCCGACGACGCTCACGGGCCCGTTGGGGTCGCGCTGGCCACCGCTCACGAGGGTGTGGGCGAGGGTGACGAGCTTGCCCGGGAAGGCGCCGAGCGCACTCACGGCGGAGGTGGTCATGGACCACATCACCCGCGGGACCACGGTGACCGGCAGGTGCTCCCGCTGCCAGGCGAGAAGGACGCCCATGACCGCCCGTCGCTCGGTGGCGCCCGTGGCGGCACCGGACGCATCAAGGGTGGGCAGGGTAAGCAACTGGAAGTGGATGGACAGCGTGCGGCGGGCGCCGCTCGCGTCGACGACCGTCACCCGGCCGTCCGTGGCCCCACGCTTGGCCACCGCGGCGAGGGCGGCGTCGAGGCTGGCGGCATCCTGCACGGGGGTGCCGTCCACGGCGACGATCTGCATGCCGGACTGCAGCCCGGCAACGTGCGCGGCAGAGGGACCGCCGACGCAGGTGCCGCTGGCACTGGGGAGCCCCTTGGGGTTGGTGGTGCTCACGGCACAGGGGGCGACCGAGTCGATGGTGGAGGTGGCGTTCGGCAGGCCGACGCCGACGAGTGCGGCGGCGAACAGCAGGCCTGCGAGCACCAGGTTCATCGTGGGGCCGCCGAGCATGATGATGATGCGGCGGTGCACTGGCTGCTCGTAGAAGGTGCGGCCGACGTCGTCCGGCCCCACCTCGGCCAGGGAGTCGACGCGGGCCTCCTCGGCCATGCGCACGAGCGGCCCACCGGTGCGCGGGCTGCGGGCCGGCGGGTACATGCCGATCATGCGGATGAAGCCGCCGACCGGGATGGCACGCAGGGAGTAGCGGGTCTCCCCCACGGTGCGGGAGAGCAACTGTGGTCCGAAGCCGATGGCGTACTCCGGGACGCGCACCCCGAAGCGCTTCGCCGGGGTGAGGTGACCCACCTCGTGCAGTGCGATGGAGGCACCGATGCCGAGGACGACGGCGAGCATGCCGACCAGCTGCCAGAGCATGACGCCTCCCTCCGCTACGCGCCGATGAGCGCGGTTGCCTGTCGGCGGGCCCAGCGCTCCGCCTCGAGCACATCCTGCACGGACACTCCGACAGTCGGCACGAAGTTTCCTCCGGGTTCGGTGTGGGTCCCGTCAAGATGTGTCGCAAGAACGCGTTCGACAAGGTCGAGGATTCCCGGGAAGGGGATGGCGCCGGCGTGGAAGGCGTCGACGGCCACCTCGTTGGCGGCGTTGAACACGGCCGGTGCCGTGCCGCCGGCCTCCCCTGCGGCCCGCGCCATGCGCACGGCCGGGAAGGCGTCGTCGTCGAGGGGCTCGAAGGTCCAGGCAGCCGCCTGCGTCCAGTCGCACGCGGGGGCCGCGTCGCGAACCCGGGCCGGCCAGTCGAGGCCGAGGGCGATCGGGATGCGCATGCTCGGGGGCGATGCCTGGGCGATCGTCGACCCATCCCAGAACTCCACCATGGAGTGCACGACGGACTGCGGATGCACGACGACGCTGATGGCGGCGAAGGGAATGTCGAACAGCAGGTGCGCCTCGATAACCTCGAGCCCCTTGTTCACGAGGGTCGCCGAGTTCGTGGTGACGACCCGACCCATGGTCCAGGTGGGATGGGCGAGTGCCTGTGCCGGCGTGACGGCGGCGAGCGCGTCGCGCGACCAACCGCGGAATGGGCCGCCACTCGCGGTGAGGACGAGCCGGCGCACCTCGTGGCGGTTGCCGGCCCGGAGGCATTGGGCGATGGCCGAGTGCTCCGAATCGACCGGCACGATCTGCCCCGGCATGGCCGCAGCCTTCACGACGGGCCCACCCACGACGAGCGACTCCTTGTTCGCCAGCGCCAGCACGGCCCCCGAGTTGAGCGCCGCCAACGTCGGCATGAGGCCGATGGAGCCGGTGATGCCGTTGAGCACCACATCGGCGCCACTGTCGGCAACCTCGGTGGCCGCGTCGGGGCCCACGATGACCTCGCATCCGTCGATCCCCCGCAGGGCATCGGCTGCGCCGGCGTCGGCCACCGCGACGCGCGGGACGCCGAACTCGCGCACCTGCTCGGCGAGGAGCCCGGCATTGGCACCACCGGCCGCGAGCCCGACCACGCGGAAGCGATCGCGGTTGCGACGGATCACGTCGAGCGCCTGTGTCCCGATGGAACCGGTGGAGCCGAGGATGACGACACTGCGGGTCATGCGGCAATCGTGCCATCCCGGGCGTCCGCTGCCGTTCGGCGTACGACTTCGACCCCACTTGGGAGGGGCTCCGCGGAGCGCCTAGCCTCGTCGCATGACGACCCGTGTTGGGGGCCCCTCGCTGCCCCAGAAGCGTGAATTGTTGACGGCCATCCCCGGCCCGAAGTCCGTGGAGCTCATGGCTCGGCGCAAGGCCGCCGTCTCGTCCGGTGTCGGCGGCACCCTGCCGGTGTTCGCCGTGGCCGCCGGTGGCGGCGTCATCGTCGACGTCGACGGCAATTCCTTCATCGACCTCGGTGCCGGCATCGCCGTCACGAACATCGGCAATGCCTCACCGCACGTCGTGAAGGCCGTGCAGGACCAGGTGGCGGCGTTCACCCACACCTGCTTCATGGTGACGCCCTACGAGTCCTACGTGCAGGTGTGCGAGGAGCTCAACCGCCTCACCCCCGGTGACCACGAGAAGCGCAGTGCCCTGTTCAACTCGGGCGCCGAGGCGGTCGAGAACGCGGTGAAGATCGCGCGCTCGTACACCGGTCGCCAGAAAGTGGTGGTGTTCGATCACGCCTACCACGGGCGCACCAACCTCACGATGGCGCTCACGGCGAAGAACATGCCGTACAAGCACAACTTCGGCCCCTTTGCGCCCGAGGTGTACCGCGTGCCCATGTCGTACCCCTTCCACGACGGTGGCCTGAGCGGCGCCGAGGCGGCCAAGCGGGCCATCGCGAAGATCGACAAGGAGGTCGGCGCCGATGAGGTGGCCGCGATCCTCATCGAGCCGATCCAGGGCGAGGGCGGCTTCATCGTGCCGGCCGACGGCTTCCTGCCGGCGCTCGTGGAGTACGCCCACAAGCACGGCATCGTGTTCATCGCCGACGAGATCCAGACCGGCTTCTGCCGCACCGGCGCATGGTTCGCATGCGAGCACGAGGGCATCGTCCCGGACCTCATGACGACGGCCAAGGGCATCGCCGGCGGTCTGCCGCTGTCCGCGGTCACCGGTCGGGCCGAGATCATGGACTCCGTGCATGGCGGCGGCCTCGGCGGCACCTACGGCGGCAATCCTGTGGCCTGCGTGGCGGCACTGGCAGCCATCCGCACCATGGAGGAGCAGGACGCGGTCTCTGCCTACAAGCACATCGAGTCGGTCATGTGGACGCGGCTCGAGGCCATGCAGGCCAAGCACGGTGTCTTCGGTGACATCCGCGGTCGCGGCGGCATGATCGCCGTGGAGTTCGTGAAGCCGGGTACCGACGAGCCGGACGCCGACCGCTGCGGCCGTGTCGCGAAGTACTGCCACGAGCGTGGTGTGCTCGTGCTCACGGCAGGTACCTACGGCAACGTCATCCGCTTCCTGCCGCCGATGACCATCGGCGATGACCTCCTGCAGGAGGGGCTCGACATGATCGACGAGGCCATCGCGGCAACTGCCTGACGGCACATCGAACGGCGTGGGGCCCGTCACCAGCTGGTGACGGGCCCCACGCCGTTCGACTGCGGCTCAGCGGTCAAGCAAGGGACGGGCGGGGTCCCAGCGGGATCCCTCGCGATCGTCGCGACGCCGGCGGGCGATGCCGGAGAGCACCTCGAGGCACACCCGATTCGCGAGCATCACGGTGATCTCGGCATGGTCGTAGGCGGGCGCCACCTCCACCACATCGACACCGAGGAGCGGCACCTCATAGGCGATCCGTCGCACGGCATCGAGCAGCTGGCGCGACGAGAGGCCTCCCGGTTCCGGCGTGCCGGTGCCGGGCGCATGCCCCGGGTCGACGACATCGACATCGACCGACAGGAAGATGCCATCGCAGTCATCGAGCGCGAGCTCGAGCGCCTCGGTGAGGCAGACGTCGAAGCCACGGGCTGTGATCTCGGTCATCTCGTAGGAGCGCATCTGCTGCTCGGCCATCCAGTCGAGCGTCTCGGGCTCCGGCCAGTAGCCGCGCAGTCCGAGTTGCAGGAAGCGATCGCCGCGGACGGCACCGGAGTTGATGAGTTGACGCATCGGGTGGCCATGACCGATGAGCGAGCCGAAGGTGATCTCGCCCGTGTCGGCGTGGGCATCGAAGTGGATGAGCCCGATGCGACCCCAGCCATGCACCCGCGCGACCGCGGTGGCGTCGGGCCACGTGATGGTGTGGTCACCGCCGAGCACGAGGGGGATGGCGCCCGCACGGGCGATGCGCTCCACCGCGACCTCCAGGTCACGGCACGAGCGCGCGGCATCGCCGGAGAACATCTCGACGTCTCCGGCATCCACGACCCGGATGTCGCGCAGGGCATCGACGCGCATGGCAAGCGACGGACGCGAGCCGTCGTGGGGCAGGTAGTCGGTGCCACGGATCGCCGACGGCCCGAATCGTGCCCCTGCGCGATAGGACGTGCCACCGTCAAAGGGCGCTCCGACGATGACGACATCGGCCCCTTCGAGGCTGGTGGCATCGTCGAGGTCACACCGGTCGACCCCGAGGAACGTGATGTCAGGGCCGAACATGGCGCCGTACCGACTCATGGCGTCACGCCTTCCGACGGGCCCGTCCTGCAAGCTGTGCGACCAGGACGATGGCGAGCGAGCCGAAGAACATGATCGAGCCCACAACGTTCACCTGCGGCGGGATGCCGCGGAGCGCCGCACCCCAGATGTACATCGGGAAGGTGAGGGTGCTGCCACTGTTGAAGTTCGTGATGATGTAGTCGTCGAACGACAGCGAGAACGACAGCAGTGCCGCCGCCGCGATACCCGGCGCCACGAGGGGCAGGGTGACGTAACGGAAGGTCTGGCGCTCATTGGCGTACAGGTCGCCTGCCGCCTCCTCGAGCCTGGGATCCATACCCTGCAGGCGCGCCTTCACGGTGACCACCACGAAGGAGATGCAGAACATGATGTGCGCGATCGTGATGGTGACAGGTCCGAGCGGCAGGCCGGCATTGAGGAACAGGGCGAGCAGCGAGGAACCGAGCACCACCTCAGGCGTGGCCATCGGCAGGAAGATGAGCAGGTTGGTGAGGGCGCGGCCGCGGAAGCGATGGCGCACAAGGGCGAAGGCGATGAGCGTGCCGAGCAACGTCGCGATCGTGGTCGCGATGAGCGCGATGCGCAGCGACAGCCCGACGGCCGTGCACATCGAGGGGTCGAAGCAGATGTTGCGCCACGCATCGAGGGAGAACTGGTTCCAGGTGCTGTTCTGACGACCCGCCGGCTTGTTGAAGGAGAAGGCGAACACAACGGCGATGGGCAGGAACAGGTAGAACAGCGCGGCAAGGCCGTAGGCGACGACGAGGTGGTTGCGGATCCACCGCGAGGTGCGGTGCCAGGTGCTGGGCCTGGGTGCTGCTTCCTTGGTGCTCACAGCAGTTCCTCCGTTCCGGACCGGCGGACGTACACGGTGACGAGGATGAGGATCGTCGCCAGCAGGACGAACGACAGCGCGGCTGCCGTCGGGTAGTCGCGGATGTCGATGAACTCGGACTGGATGACGTTGCCGATCATCTTGTTCTGCAGGGCGCCGAGCAGCTGGGCATTGATGTAGTCGCCTGCCGCCGGGATGAACGTGAGGAGCGTGCCGGCAACGACACCGGGCAGCGACAGCGGGAAGGTGACCTTGCGGAACCCGGTGAAGGCCTTGGCGTACAGGTCGCTTGCCGCCTCGATGAGTCGCGGGTCGATGCGATCGAGCGACGCGTAGAGCGGCAGCGTCATGAACGGCAGGAAGTTGTAGGTGAGGCCCGCCACGACTGCGATCGGTGTCGCGAGGATGCGGTTGTCGGGAAGGAGCCCGAGGTGCGAGATGGTGGTGGTGATCCAGCCGTCGTCAGCGAGGATCGTGCGCCACGCGTAGGTGCGGATGAGGAAGGAGGCGAAGAACGGCGCCACGACGAGCACGAGCAGCAGGTTCTTCCAGCGCCCGGACTTGAAGGCGATGAAGTAGGCCAGCGGGTAGGAGATGAGCAGCGCGAAGATGGTGGCCAGGCCCGAGTACCAGAAGGACCGCAGGTACTGCGCCATGAACTGCTGCATGGAGTTCGTGTAGTTGGCGACGTTGAAGGCGTTGACGAAGCCCTGATCGGGGCTCGCGCCCCGCATCTGCATGAGCGAGGTCTGCGCCAGCGAGAACAGCGGGATGAGGAAGAAGACCGCCAGCCAGGCCATACCGGGAAGGAGCAGCAGGTACGGCGTGATGCGTCGACCGCGACGTCCGCCGCCCTGCTGGAATGTCTGGCCGCTGCTCGGAAGGACCGCGACCATGTCACTCGTCCTCGTCGTCGGTCGACGACTCCCCGAGGAACTGGGTGCCAGCCTCGAGGTCCTCGTCACCGTCGAGGCCGAAGGTGTAGGCGTACTCCCAGACGAGCTCGAGGGTGTCGCCGGGCTTCACGTCGGGTGCACCCTCGTCGTTCTGCTCGAAGCAGGTGACGGGGCGCTCGGGATCCCACGGCGTCTCCAGCGTGTACTGCGTGGAGACACCGATGAAGGACACGTCGAGCACGCGTCCGCGGACGCGGTTGACGTTGGCCTCATTGCCGTTGGCAACGCGCAGCTTCTCGGGCCGCACGCCGACGACGAGCGAACCCGTGGTGTCGGCCGAACGCGACACCGGAACGCGCACGTCACCACCCGGGACGCGCACGACGAGGAGGTCACCCTCCTGGCCCGTGATCTGCCCCTGGACGAGGTTGCTCTGCCCGAGGAAGTTGGCGACGAAGGCCGTCTTCGGCAGGTCGTACATCTCGGCCGGCGCACCCATCTGCTCGATGACGCCGGCGTTCATGACCGCGATGGTGTCGGCCATGGTCATGGCCTCCTCCTGGTCATGGGTGACGTGGATGAACGTCGTGCCCACCTCGGACTGGATGCGCTTGAGCTCGATCTGCATCTGCCGACGCAGCTTGAGATCGAGGGCACCGAGCGGCTCGTCGAGCAGGAGCACGTCGGGACGATTCACCAGCGCGCGGGCCACGGCCACACGCTGCTGCTGACCACCCGACAGCTGGCCCGGCTTGCGCCGGGCCAGCGATGCGAGTTCGACGAGCTCGAGCACCGACGTGACCTGCTTCGTCACGTCGTCACCCTTGACCCCGCGCCGCCGGAGCCCGAAGGCCACGTTCTCGAACACGTCGAGGTGCGGGAACAGGGCGTAGGACTGGAACACCGTGTTGATCGACCGCTGGTACGGCCGGCTCGTGGTGATGTCGCGATCGCCGAGCAGGATCTGCCCTGCGGTCGGCTCCTCGAGCCCAGCCACCATCCGCAGTGTCGTCGTCTTGCCACACCCCGAGGGGCCGAGGAGCGCGAAGAACGAGCCTCCCGGGATGGTGAGCGTCAGGTCGTCGACGGCCGTGAAGGCGCCGAAGGACTTGGTGACACGGACGATGTGGAGGTCTTCGATCCGGCCGGCGGTTGCCAAGATGTTGTCCTTCTCGTGAGGGATCAGGCGCCGGAGAGCGCCTGGAACTGCTTCTGGTAGTTGGTGCGCTGGATGTCGGTGAGCGGCATGAACACCTGCAGCTTCGCGAGCGTCGCGGCGTCCGGGAAGATGGCCGGGTTATTGACCTGCGTCGGATCGACCTTCTTCATGGCCTCCTGCGCGCCAGCGACCGGGGAGATGTACTTCACGTACGCGGCCACCATGGCGGCGATCTCCGGCTGGTAGTAGAAGTCCATCCACTTCTCCGCGTTCGTCTTGTGCGCGGCGAGCGGCGGGATGAGCATGTTGTCAGTCCACAGCATGCCGCCCGACTCCGGGATCGAGTAGCCGTAGGTCTTGGTGTCCGACAGCATGTCACCGGACCACGCGACTGCGGCGACGACGGTGCCACTCGCCATCGAGGTGGCGTAGTCGTTGCCGGTGATGCCGCGGATCTGACCGTTGTTCACGTACTTCTGGTACTCCGCGATGGCGGCACTGAAGTCTGCATCGGTGAACTTGTCGGCGCGCTTGCCCATGGCCATGAGCATGAGGCCCATGGAGTCATTCATCTCGGAGAGGATGGTGACACGGCCCTTGAGGCGCGGATCCCACAGCTCGTCGAGTGTGCGCAGCTCGGTCTTGCCCGTGAGGCGCTTGAGCTCCGCACGGTTCCAGCCGATGCCGGTCGAGCCCGACTGCCACGGCATCGAGTACTTGCGGCCGGGATCGAACGAGACGTTCTGCCACGACTTGCCGATGTTCTTGTGATTCGGGATGTTCGCCAGGTCCAGCAGCTCGGCATAGCCGTTGGCGATCCAGATGTGCGCCATCCAGTCCGTCGCCGTGATGAGGTCGCGGCCGATCGGCTGGCCGGCCTGCAGCTGCGGGTGCACCTTGGCGTAGAACTCGTTGTTGTCGTTGTAGTCCTCGGTGTAGTTCACCGTGATACCCGTGGCCTTCTTGAAGGCGTCGAGCGACGGGTGCGACTTGTTCGGGCCGACGTCGATGTAGAGCGGCCAGTTCGACCAGTTCATGATCTTCTCGGTGCTCGACATGTCCTTCGCCGTGGGCGCGCCGGACGCCGACGCCGAGGGCGAGGTGGACGCGCCCCCGATGCCACCCCCGCACGCGGCGACGAGTGCTCCGGCACCGCCGATGAGGCCGTACTGCAGCACACGGCGACGCGAGAGCATGCTCACAAGTTGCCGGATGCGCGGATCCTCGGGCATCGGTGTCATGGTGTTCCTCCCCTGCATGGTGGCCACAAACGGGCCACATCGTATTGAGTCTTGCGCAATCAGCCGTTCGCGTGGGTCATGAACACGTCAGGATTCGAGATTCGCCATGACGTGCTTGATGCGGGTGTAGTCCTCGAATCCGTACATCGAGAGGTCCTTGCCGTAGCCGGAGTGCTTGAAGCCACCATGCGGCATCTCGGCGACGAGCGGGATGTGGGTGTTGATCCAGACGGTGCCGAAGTCGAGTCGCTTCGCCATCCGCATGGCCGTGCCGAAGTCCCGGGACCAGACCGAGGAGGCCAGGCCGTAGCGCACGCCGTTCGCCATCCGCACCGCGTCCGCCTCCTCCGAGAAGCGCTGCACGGTCATGACCGGCCCGAAGATCTCGTTCTGGATCATCTCGTCGGACTGCTCGAGGTCGGCGACCACCGTGGGCTCGATGTAGAAGCCCTGCGAACCGGGCTGGCGGGTGCCGCCGGTGACGAGTCGGGCATGCGACGGCATGCGCTCGATGAAGCCGAGCACCTTCTCGAGCTGGGCGGGGTTGTTCACCGGGGGAACGAAGCCGTCACCCGTGGGGCCGCCGTCGATCGTGGTGAGGGTGCCCTTCGCCTGCTGGCCGAGGGCGGCGACGAAGTCCTCGTATGCCCCGTCCTGCACGAGCACGCGTGTTGCCGCCGTGCAGTCCTGGCCGGCGTTGAAGTAGCCCGCGATCGCGAGCCATTCCGCAGCAGCCTCGATGTCGGCATCGTTGAACACCACGATGGGTGCCTTGCCGCCGAGCTCGAGGTGCACGCGCTTCACGTCGAGGGCCGCGGAGCCCGCGACCTCCATGCCCGCGCGCACGGAGCCGGTGATGGAGACCATGGATGCCGTGGGGTGCTCGACGACCATGCGACCCGTGGCACGGTCGCCGGCGATGACGTTGAAGACGCCCGCAGGAAGCACGTCCGCGAGCAGCTCGGCCATGCGCAGCGTGCTCACGGGGGTGGTGTCGGAGGGCTTGAGGACGACGGTGTTGCCGGCCGCGATGGCAGGGACGAACTTCCAGCAGGCCATCATCATCGGGTAGTTCCAGGGCGTGACCTGACCGATGACGCCGACGGGCTCGCGTCGGATCATCGAGGTGAAGCCCTTCATGTACTCGCCGGTGCTCCGACCCTCGAGGACGCGCGCGGCGCCTGCGAAGAAGCGGATCTGGTCGAGCATCGGCGGGATCTCCTCGGACATGGTGACCGAGATGGCCTTGCCGGTGTTCTCCGACTCGAGTGCGACGAGCTCCTCGGCGTGTGCCTCGAGGACGTCGGCGACCTTGAGGATGAGGCGCTGGCGCTCACCGGGCGTCGTGTCACGCCATCCCTCGAAGGCGGCCGCCGCGGCCGCGTAGGCGGCGTCGACATCGGCCTTGGACGAGACGGGGGCCTGGGCATAGGCCACACCCGTGCTGGGATTCATGATGTCGGTCGTCGCATCGGTGGACGCGTCGACCGGCGCACCGCCGATGACGTTGCGCAGCGTCTTCATGGAGCCTCCTTCGGACTGAGGGCACAGTAGGCGCGGCCCCACGGATTCTCCAGCCCCCGAAACAAAATGCTGCGAAATCCATCGTCTCCACGACGAGTGGCAACGGAATCGCTTGCAGGCGGGCGAGCGGCCTGCGACACTCGCGGACATGGCGAGGACGGACCCTGCCTCCGCCCCGCTCGATCGGGTGTCGAAGGCCATCATCGAGCAGCTGCAGCGCGACGGCCGTGCGCCCTACGCCACGATCGGCAAGGCCGTCGGCCTGTCCGAGGCGGCCGTCCGCCAGCGCGTGCAGCGCATGCTCGATCAGGGCGTGGTGCAGGTGGTGGCGGTCTCCAACCCCCTCCAACTCGGCTTCACCCGAGCCGCGATGATCGGCCTCAAGGTCGAGGGGAGCATGGAGACGGTGGCCTCCCGCATCGCCGCGATGCCGGAGATCGACTACGTCGTCGTCACCGCTGGCTCGTTCGACCTGCTCTGCGAGGTGGTGTGCGAGAGCGACGAGCAACTGCTGTCGATCTTGCAGGACCGCCTCCGCGCCATCCCGGAGGTCAAGTCCACCGAGACCTTCGTCTACCTGAAGCTGCTGAAGCAGACCTACCAATGGGGTACCCGATGAACCCGAACGACGAGATCATGCGCGATGTCCTCCAGGGCCGCGACTGGTCGTCCGCTGCCCGCGACAACCTGTGGCTGTCATTCACGCGCCACGGCGCCTTCTACGGCCTCGGCAGCCGCGAGGTGCCCGTCATCACGCGCGCCGAGGGCATCTACATCTACGACGACAAGGGCAATCGCTACATCGACGGGCTCTCCGGCCTGTTCGCGTCCAACGTCGGCCATGGCCGCGAGGAGATCGCGAAGGCCGCCTACGACCAGCTGCGCAAGCTCGACTACTTCCCGCTGTGGGGCCTCGCCCACGACAAGGCCACCGAGCTCGCCGAGCGCCTGGCCTCATACGCGCCGGGCGACCTCAACCGCGTCTACTTCTCGACGACCGGCGGCGAGGCCGTCGAGTCGGCGTGGAAGCTCGTGAAGCAGTTCTTCAAGCTCACCGGCAAGCCCTTGAAGCACAAGGTGATCTCGCGCTACATCTCGTACCACGGCACCACCGCCGGCGCCCTCTCCATCACCGGCATTCCCGCGGCCAAGCAGTACTTCGAACCGCTCGTCCCGACGACGATCCGGGTGCCGAACACCAATATCTACCGCGCACCCGAGCACCTGCGCGACGACCCGGAGGCCTTCGGTCGCTATTGCGCCGACGAGATCGAGCAGGCCATCCAGATGGAGGGCCCCGACACCGTCGCGGCGATCTTCCTCGAACCGGTGCAGAACTCCGGCGGATGCTTCACCCCACCGCCCGGCTACCTCGAGCGCGTGCGGCAGATCTGCGACCAGTACGACGTCGTCATGATCGCCGACGAGACCATCACCGGCTTCGGGCGCATCGGCGACTGGTTCGCCATGAACCGCTTCGGCGTGGTGCCGGACATCATCACCTGCGCGAAGGGCCTCACCTCCGGCTACGCACCGCTCGGCGCCATGATCGTGAGCGACTACTTCTTCGAGCCCTTCAAGCACGGCACCAATGCCTTCCTCCATGGCTTCACCTATGGCGGGCACCCGGCGTCGGCGGCGGTGGCGATGGCGAACCTCGACATCATGGAACGCGAGGGCATCAACGAGCACGTGCGGGCCAATGAGGCGGGCTTCGCCGCTGCACTCAACCGCCTGCGCGACCTGCCGATGGTCGGTGACGTGCGCGGCGCGGGTTACTTCATGGCCATCGAGCTGGTGAAGGACAAGGAGACCCGCGAGACCTTCAGCGACGACGAGGGCGAGCGCCTGCTCCGCGGCTACGTGTCGGGCGCCCTCTGGTACAACGGCCTCTACTGCCGCGCCGATGACCGCGGCGACCCGGTGATCCAGCTCGCGCCGCCACTCATCGCGACGCAGGACACCTTCGATGAGATCGAGCAGATCGTGCGCAGCGTCCTCGAGCGCGCGCAGGACTTCCTGTGACGAGGAGCAGACGACCATGACCGGACAGACCGATCGCACGCGCTTCGGCCGCAAGCCCGATCGGGGCTCACACGAGCGCGCCGACTTCGACGCCGTGGTCGATGCCGCGCGCATCGGCCACCTCGGCTTCGTCGTCGATGGCGAACCGCGGGTGCTCCCGATGGCCTACGGCCGCGACGGCGACTTCATCGTGTTCCACGGCTCCACCGGCGCCCGCCCCTTCCGCCTGCTCGCCGAGGGCGCACCCTGCTGCTTCACCGTGACGCACCTCGACGGCCTGGTCCTGGCCCGCAGCGCCTTCGACTCGTCGATGAACTACCGCTCCGCGGTGCTGCTCGGCCAGTGCGAGCGCATCGACGACGAGGCCGAGAAGTGGCGTGTCCTCGACGTCATCACCGATCACCTGCTGCCGGGTCGCCGCCCCTCGTTGCGCCCGATGCAGCGCAAGGAAGTGGCAGCCACCATGGTGCTGCGCCTGCCCATTGTCGAGTTCTCGGTGAAGTCGCGCACTGGCGGCCCGGGTGACGAGCCCGAGGACATCCACTTCCCCGTCTGGGCGGGTGTCCTGCCCATGCAGACGACATTCGGCGCCCCAGTGCCGGCCGACGACCTCGACGCCGGTATCGCCGAACCGGACTACCTCCGCACCTGGCGCGCCTAGCGCCGGCGTTCACCGCACACCACCGATCGCAGTCGAGGACGCAGCATGTCGCACGGGCCCGAACGCCATCCCGCTTCGCTGTGGCGCGACACCGCGGGTGCTGCACCCACCGTACCCACCGCGCCACTCCCGCCACATGCCGACGTCGTCATCATCGGCGCCGGGTACACGGGGTTGTGGACGGCCCTGCACCTGCTGCGCGCCGACCCCACCCTGGACGTCCTCATCATCGAACGCACGTCCGTCGGCTTCGGTGCGAGCGGCCGCAATGGTGGCTGGGCCTCGGCGCTCTTCCCCACCTCGTTGTCCCGGGTCGCGTCGTTCTCCAGCCCCGAGGCGGCCCGCCGCATGCGCCGGGCGATGATCGGCACCGTCGACGACGTGGCGACGTGGGCCGCCGAGGAGGGCATCGACTGCGACCTCACCAAGGGCGGCACCGTCACCGTCGCGCGCAATCGCGCACAGGTCGACACCCTCTGGGCCGATGTTGCCGAGGCGCACACCTGGGGTGACACGGACGACGATCTGTCCTTCCTCGATGCCCATGCGACGGCGGCCCATGTGCGCATCCCCGGCACGCTCGCCGGTTCCTATACCCCCCACTGCGCGGCCCTGCACCCGCTGAAGCTCGTCCACGGCCTGGCGCTCGCAGTGCTCAGGCGCGGTGGCCGCATCGTCGAGGGCGTCACCGCGCTCTCGTACGCCCGCGGCGTTGTGTCCACCGACCGCGGGGTCGTCACGTGCGGCGCGGTGGTCCGTGCCACCGAGGGCTTCACCGCGCGCTTCGACGACCACCATCGCGAGATCATGCCGATCTACTCGCTCATGATCGCCACCGAACCGCTGTCGGATGCCCAGTGGGCCGAGATCGGGCTGCCGCGACGCGAGACCTTCACGGAGCAGCGGCACGTCGTCATCTATGGGCAGCGCACGGCCGACGGTCGACTCGCCTTCGGTGGCCGTGGCGCGCCATACCACTGGGACTCCGACGTTGACGCGGCACACGATGCCCACCCGCGCGTGCACACCGGCCTCGAGCAGACGCTGCACGAGCTCTTCCCGTCGCTTGCCGGGGTGCGCATCACGCACCGTTGGGGCGGCGCACTCGGCATCCCGCGTGACTACATGCCCTTCGTGCGCTTCGAGGACGGCATCGGCGAGGCGGGTGGCTACGTGGGCGACGGTGTGGCGTCCGCGGCGCTCGCCGGCCGCACCATGGCCGACCTCATCCGCGGGGAGTCCACCGATGCCACGACCCTCCCCTGGGTCGGCCATCGCGGACGCGACTGGGAGCCGGAGCCGGTGCGCTGGCTCGAGGCCAACGGCATGCTTGCCGGACTCGGGCTCGCGGATCGTCGGGAGGCCGCCACGGGGCGGCCGAGTCGCATCGCTGCTGCCCTCTACCGCTTCCTCTGACGCAGGTCAGCCCATCGGGTCGGTGCTGGGGGCACCCCATGGGGCTGCCACCTCGGCCGCAAGGTCGATGAGGGCCTGCGTCGCGGAGAAGAGCGACCGGTTCGCCGGGGCGACGATGACGAGGTGGCGCTCAAAGGTCTCGCGGAGGCGGGCGCGTCCGAGGGGTGTTGCACCAGCGAGCTGCACGAGCAGGTCGGTGACGAAGGTGAGGCCGAGGCCGCGCGCTGCCATCTGGAGTGAGGCCGCGCTGTCGTTCACCTCGTGCCGCACATTGGGTTCGACGCCCCGCCTGCGGAACTCGCCGCGCGAGACCTGCCCAAGGGGGGTGCTCGCCGCGCTGAGAATCCAGGGCTCGTCGGCGATCTCCGGCAGCGACACCTCCTGGCCGGTGAGCCGCGCCGGTGAGCCACCGACCCAGAAGCGCTCCGAGAGCAGGCGCTGGATCGTGACACTGCGGTCGCGCGGCAGGGGCGCGTCGGAGTACTCGAGGCCGAACGCGACATCCACCTCACCGAGGGTCACCGCGCGCACGCAGGAGTCGGGGTCGACCTCTCGGGTGCGGACGGTGAGGTGCGGGAACCGCCGTTCGGCCGTCTCGAGCAGCGGGGCGAGCAGGGCGGCGGCCGACGAGCCCCAGGTGCCGAGCAGCAGGGTGCCGCCGATCGTCTCGGTGGCCTGGGCGACGAGATCGCGCGCGCGTTCCTCGGCGTCGAGGATGCGGCCCGCCTCGGCTGCGAGCACCCGACCCGCGTCGGTGAGCACTGCCCGGCGCCCGACCTTGCCGAGGAGGGGCACGCCCACCGCACGCTCGAGCTCGGTGAGCTGCTGGGAGATGGCGCCGGGGGTGTAGCCGAGTTCATCGGCCGCCTCCGCCATGGTGCCACGACGGGCGAACTCGCGCAGGGCGGCGAGTTGGGTGAGGCTGAGTCGCGTCACGATGCCCCAGCCAGAGACACAGAACAGCGCGACCGCCCACCGGTGGAACCGGGGAATCGGTCGCGCTGTGATTCGGGCGTCGCCTGCCGCCCGAAGCCTGGGCGGGTCAGCCCTCGCGGACGATGAGCACCATGTGCACCGCGAGTGCGATGCCTGCTGCCGCTGCCAGAACCAGCATGATCGGCTCCTTCCCGCAGGATCCCCTGCCACTGCGCCACGTGCCGCGGCGTCCTTGCGAGAAGTGTGCCCATGCCCGTCACGTTAGCACAAGCGATGTATTTTGACGCATTCACTTCAGATTTCCTGAAGTGTTGCCGTCCTACCCGCGGTAGGCCGGCAGCCCCGTGAGGGCCTCGCCGACGACGAGCGTGTGCATCTCATGCGTGCCCTCGTAGGTGACGACCGCCTCAAGGTTGTTCATGTGGCGCACCACCGGGTACTCGAGCGTGATGCCGTTGCCGCCCAGCACCGAGCGGCACTCCCGGGCGATGGCGAGCGCGGCCTGGGCGTTGTGGAACTTGCCCATGCTGATCTGCTCGGGACGCACGGCGTGGGCGTCCTTGAGGGTCGCGATGCGGTGCGCGAGCAGCCACCCGGTGTCGAGGCTCGTCGCCATCTCGGCGAACTTGCGCTGGGTGAGCTGGAAGCCGGCGATGGGCCGGTCGAACTGCACACGCGATCCGGCGTAGTCGATGGCCGCCTCGAGGCAGTCGCGTGCCGATCCGAGCACGCCCCAGACGATGCCGAAGCGGGCCTCGGAGAGGCAGGTGAGGGGCCCGCGCAGTCCACGAGCCCCGGGGAGCATGGCGCTCGCCGGCAGTCGCACGTCGTCGAAGGACAGCTCACTCGTCACGGAGGCGCGCAGGGCCAGCTTGCGATGGATCTCCTGCGCCCGGAACCCAGGCGTCGACGTGGGCACGACGAAGCCGCGGATGCCGTCGTCGGTCTGCGCCCAGACGACGGCGACATCGGCGATGTTGCCGTTCGTGATCCACATCTTGGAGCCGTTGAGCACCCAGTCGTCACCGTCGCGCCGAGCGAAGGTGCGCATGCCCGCAGGGTTGGAGCCGAAGTCGGCCTCGGTGAGCCCGAAGCAGCCGATCGCCTCACCGCGTGCCATGCGCGGCAGCCATTCCTCGCGCTGCTCCTCGCTGCCCCAGTGATGGATGGCGAACATGGCGAGCGACCCCTGGACGGACACGAGCGAACGCAGCCCGGAGTCACCGGCCTCGAGCTCGAGGCAGGCGAGCCCGTACGAGAGGGCGTCGGTGCCGGCGCAGCCGTACCCCTCGAGGTGCATGCCGAGGAGGCCGATCTCCCCCATCTCGCGTGCCAGCTCACGACCCGGCAGCACCCCACGCTCGAACCAGTCGGCGATCTCGGGCCGGATGCGCGCGTCGACGTAGTCGCGCACGGTGTCGCGGATCATCCGCTGCTCCTCGGTGAGCATGGCGTCGAGATCGAGCAGGGCGAACGGACGTTGGGGCATGGCAGCGTCTCCTTCAGGAGTCGAGGATGGTGCGGACGCGGTGGACGGCATGGTCACGGTGGGCGTGGAGGGCGGCGATGGTGCGGGGCACATCGCGCTCGCGAATGGCGCCGAGGATCGTGCGGTGCTCGGTGGCAACCCGCTCGCGGTTGTCCGCTTCCACGAAGTACACGGCACGGTAGGCATCGGTGGCGTCCCACAACTGCCGGATGAGGCGCGCCAGCCGCGGCATGCCGGAGCGCTCGAAGAGGGCGAAGTGGAAGGCACGGTTGGCGGCGGTGAGCGCGGTGATGTCGCCGAGCGTGGACGCCGCATCCATGGCCACGAGGGACGCCTCCATCTCGGTGATGGCCACGTCGTCGATGTGCGGCATGGCGGCGGCCACCGCCTCGTCCTCGAGCAGCCGACGGATGCGATACACCTCGACGAGGTCGTCGCTCGAGAGCTCGGCCACGAAGTAGCCGCGGTGAGGCTGGTAACTCACCTGGCCCTCGCCCTCGAGGATCTTCAGGGCCTCCCGCAGGGGCACGCGCGAGGTGCCGAATCGCTCGGCCAGGGCGTCCTGGCGGATCTGCTCGCCGGGGCGCAGCCCGCCCGAGACGATGGCCTGTCGCAACTGCGCGAGCACGAACTCCTGCGCGGTCGGAGGGCGCGTCGGGCGCACGTCGTCGGTCATGCGAGGTCGCCGATGCTCGTGTCGCCGATGGCCGGCGGACGGCGGCGGTACTCGGCTGGCGTCTCGGAGAAGCGCACTGGGTGGGCCACGGTGGGCACACCGTCGGCGAGGGCCACCGGGTCGAGCCCGAGGCGCTCCGCGAGGGCGAAGGCACCGGCCAGGTCGTTCACGGGGCCACAGGGCACGCGCACCGCGGTGAGCGACGCGACCCAATGGTCAACACCCTGCGTGCGAAGAGCCGCCTCGAGCAGGGGGCGCAGCTCGCTGCGATGGCGCACGCGCAATGGGTTTGTGGCAAAGCGCGCATCATCGGCGAGCGACGCGAGGCCGAGCACGCTGACGCAGTCGCGGAACTGCCGATCGTTGCCCACCGCAAGGGCGAGGGCACGGTCCGCCGTCTCGAACACCTCGTAGGGGGCGATGCTCGGGTGGGCGTTGCCCATGGCCCTCGGCACGACGCCGGCACCGACATAGGCGCCCGCCTGGTTCACGAGGCCCGACAGCAGCGAGCCAAGCAGCGACACATCGAGTCGCTGGCCGCGGCCGGTGCGGTCACGATGCCGGAGCGCGGCCAGGATGCCGAAGGCGCAGTGCATGCCCGTGAGCACGTCAACGAGCGCCACGCCCACCTTGGTCGGCTGCGACGGGTCGGGACCGGTGACGCTCATGAGCCCGCCGACGGCCTGGACGAGCAGGTCGTATCCGGGCATGGCCGCAGCCTCCGGCTCACGACCGAAACCCGAGATGGCCGCGTACACGAGCGTGGGCCTGCGGGCCGACAGCTGCTCGTACCCGAGTCCGAAGCGCTCCATCGTGCCGGGCACGAAGTTCTCGACGATGACATCGCAGCGATCGATGAGGCGCAGGGCGTCCGCCTGCCCCTCGGGGGTGGAGAGATCGAGGGCGATCGAGCGCTTGTTGCGGTTCACGGAGTCGAAGTAGGTGGCGACGCCGTCCGCGTCATAGGGCGGACCCCATTGCCGGGTGTCGTCACCGAGGGGCGGACGCTCGACCTTGAGCACCTCGGCCCCGAGGTCGGCGAGGAGCATGGTGGCGTAGGGGCCGGCGAGCACCCGCGAGAAGTCGGCGATGACGATGCCGTCGAGCGCCCCGCCCATTGCCGCCTCCCGCGCACGTCAACCGGCAGACGCGCTCGGATATTGTATCCAATCTGCTCCGGCTGTCACCGGGCGGACGCGGCAAGTTGCCCGCAGGCACCCTCGATCTCCCGGCCACGGGTGTCGCGCACGGTGACGGCGATCCCCTTGCGCTCGAGGCGGCGCACGAACTCCCGCTCGACGGCGGGGTCGGAGGCTGTCCACTTCGAGCCTGGGGTGGGGTTGAGCGGGATGAGGTTGACGTGCGCAAGCTGCCCGCGCAGGAGGTCACCGAGCAGGTCGGCACGCCAGCCCTGGTCGTTGATGTCGCGGATGAGGGCGTACTCGATCGAGATGCGACGGCCGGTGACCTCGGCGTAGTCCCAGGCGGCATCGAGGACGGCGGCCACGTTGAACTTCTTGTTCAGCGGCACCAACTCATTGCGCAGCTCGTCGTCAGGGGCATGCAGCGACAGTGCGAGCGTGACGGGGTGCCCGGCACGGGCGAGGTCGTGCACGCGCGGCACCAACCCGACGGTGGAGACCGTGATGCCGCGAGCACTGAGGCCCAGGCCCTCCGGGGGCTCGCTCGTGAGCCGGTCGATCGCGGCCACCACGCGCTGGTAGTTCACGAGCGGCTCCCCCATGCCCATGAACACGATGTTCGACACGCGACCCGGGCCGCCGGGGACCTCGCCGCGCGCGAGGGCGCGGGCGCCGGCGAGCACCTGCTCGACGATCTCGGCCGTCGACAGGTTGCGGCGCAGGCCGCCCTGCCCGGTGGCGCAAAAGGGGCAGTTCATGCCGCAACCGGCCTGCGACGAGATGCACATCGTGACGCGGTTGGGGTAGCGCATGAGCACGCTCTCGACGAGGGCGCCGTCGAACAGCCGCCACACCGTCTTCACCGTCTGGCCGCCGTCACAGGTGAGGGTGCGGATCGGCCGCATGAGCGTGGGGAGGAGGGCATCGACGATGGGCCCGCGATCGCCGTCGGGGATGTCGGTCCAGGATGCCGGGTCGTCGCTGAGACGGCCGAACCAGTGGCGGCCCACCTGATCGGCACGGAAG
>JAKALQ010000091.1 GCA_021824095.1 Actinomycetes bacterium | reverse complement strand
CTTGTTGTCACCGACGGGGATCACCGTGGCGAAGTGCTCGCGGAACAGCTCCTCGTGCTCCTTCAGCGCGGTGTCGGTGTCGAGGAAGATGACGCCCTGCTCCTCAAGATCCTCGCGGATCTTGTGATACACGACCTCAGACTCGTACTGCGCGGCGACGCCGGCGACGAGGCGCTGCTTCTCGGCCTCCGGGATGCCGAGGCGGTCATAGGTCGAGCGGATGTCGTCCGGGAGGTCATCCCACGACTGGGCCTGCTTCTCGGTGGAGCGCACGAAGTACTTGATGTTGTCGAAGTCGATGCCGGAGAGATCGCTGCCCCACGACGGCATGGGCTTGCGCTCGAACAGGCGCAGGCCCTTGAGGCGCAGCTCGAGCATCCACTCGGGCTCGCCCTTCTTGGCCGAGATGTCGCGCACGACGTCCTCATTGAGGCCGCGGCGGGCGCTGAGGCCGGCAGTGTCCTCGTCACGCCATCCGTACTCGTAGGTGCCGATGCCGGCGAGGTGCTCCTCCATGGACGCGGTCATGCGGTCGCTCCCTTCGTGATGCTGGCTCCGGGCACGTGGGTGGTGCAGATGGATGCACCGGATGCGATGGTGGAGATGCGGACGGTGTGGGCGCCGAGGAGGCGGGTGAAGGCGGCCTGCTCGGCCTCGCAGAACTCCGGGAACTCCTCGGCCACGTGGGCCATGGGGCAGTGGTGCTCGCACAGCTGCACGCCGCCCGGGCCTTCGGAGACGCTGGCGGCGAAGCCGTCGGCGGAGAGCAGTTGGGCGAGGCGGGCGGGACGCTCCTCGGCGGGCACGTCGGCCATGGCAGCGGCGTAGCGCTGCTCGAACTGCTCGGCCCGCTGCTCCGCGTAGGCGGCGACGAACTGGGTGTCGGCACGGGAGGCCATGAAGCGCAGGGCACCGACGGCGATGTCGTCGTACACCTGCTCGAAGGCATCGCGTCCGGCGGCCGCCAGCGCGTAGACCTTGGCCGGACGACCGCGGCCACGGCGCTGCTCGCCTCGGGGTCCGAAGGGAGCCTCATCGTGGACGGTGAGGTAGCCGGCCGCCTCGAGGGCGTCGAGGTGGCGACGCACGGCGGCGGGCGTGAGATCGAGGTCGAGGGCGATGCGGCTCGCGGTGGCCGGCCCGCCCTCGAGCAGGCGTCGTGCGACGCGTGCGGAGGCCCCGGAGATTTTCACAAGTCGATTGTGACGTAATTCGCGCGTCGGTGCAAACCGCACCCGGGCGGGCCTCCTATGCTCAGACCCCATGAAGCGGCTCGCGTTCTGGAACATGCTCGTGCAGGCAGGGATCATCGTCACCGGCGTCGCCGTGCGCGCCACCGGATCCGGCCTCGGATGCCCCACCTGGCCGCAGTGCGCGCCGGGTTCCTACACCCCCACGGTGCAGCAGGCGCAGTCCTGGCACAAGTACGTGGAGTTCGGCAACCGCACGCTGTCCTTCGTCCTCGTCGTCGTCGCCGCACTCACGCTCATCGCGGCCTACCGCACGCTGCGCGCCGACCGACGCGCCATCGCCCTCGCCTGGGTGCCGGTGCTCGGCACCTTCGCGCAGGCCATCCTCGGTGGCATCACGGTGCGCACGGGTCTCAACCCGTACACCGTCATGGCCCACTTCCTGCTCTCGCTGCCGCTCATCTACGCAGCGCACGCCCTGTGGGTGCGGGTGTCGAACCGGCCGCGTCTCGAGTTCGCACAGCCCATCGAGCGCGTCTGGGCCTGGATCATCGTCGGCATGGCCCTCGTCGTCCTGGTGCTCGGCACCATCACCACGGGCTCCGGCCCGCACTCCGGCGACGCCAACGCGCCCGCCCGCTTCGGCCTCAACCCGGTGACCATCGGCTGGGTGCACGCCTTCTCGGTGGCGCTCTTCGCCGGGCTCGCCATCGGGCTCTGGGCCTACGCCAACTACCTGCTGCGCGATGACGTCCTCAAGGGTGCCGCGCTCGGGGTGCTGCACATCGTCGGCACGCAGATGGTGGTCGGGTTCGCGCAGTTCGCCCTGGGGCTGCCGTGGTGGATGCTCATCATCCACGCGGCCCTCGCGGCATGGTTCTGGATCGCCGTGCTCAACGTGAAGGCCGCCGTGCGGCTGAGCTGAGGCTCGCGGCCTCCAGCCGCTCCCCCGACCTGCAATCAGTGCAGCAGCGGGTCGATCGCGATCGCGAGGAACAGCAGCGACACGTAGGTGATCGAGTAGTGGAACAGGCGCATGGGCTTGAGGTCGGCCTCCCCGCGCTTGGCACGCGACCACAGCGCATGCGCCTCGCGCAGGAAGATGGCGCTCACGGCCACGTCCGTGCCGATGTAGAGCGGCCCCATGTGTGCGACCGGGATGAGCGCCACTGAGCTGGCCACCATGGCCCACGAGTAGAGCACCGTCTGGCGGCCCACCTCGACGGCCTGCGCGACGACGGGCAGCATCGGCACCCGTGCCGCCTCGTAGTCGCGCTCGAAGCGCATGGCGAGCGGCCAGTAGTGCGGCGGCGTCCACAGGAAGATGATGAGGAAGAGCACGAGCGGCGCCCACGTGAGCGAGCCCGTGACGGCGGACCAGCCGATGAGCACGGGGAAGCAGCCGGCGGCGCCACCCCAGACGATGTTCTGGGCGGTGCGCCGCTTCAGCAGCAGCGTGTAGATGAGCACGTAGAAGGCGATGGCGCCGAAGGCGAGGGACGCGGCCAGTTCGTTGGTGAACACGGCGAGCAGGGCCACCGAGATGACGCTGAGCGCGAGCCCGAAGCGCAGCGTCGCCGGGCGGGAGATCTCGCCGGTGACGGTGGGCCGGTGCGCCGTCCGCGTCATGACCGCGTCGATGTCGGCGTCGATCCAGCAGTTCAGGGCATTGGCGCCGGCCGCGGCGAGTGCACCGCCAACGAGGGTGGCAATGAGCGTGGCAATCGGTGGCACGCCGTGGGCCGCGAGGAACATCGTCGGTACGGTCGTCACGAGCAGCAGTTCGATGACCCGCGGCTTCGTGAGTGCGACATACGCCAGCACTCGCGGTCGTGCCTCCACCGTCGTGGTCATCGTGGCCCCCTCCCTCGGTCCGGTGCGAGCGTAGCGGGGACTGGGCCTTCCGTCCCGTCACCGGGGGTGCGGATCGGCCCACAACTAGGCTTCACGCGTTGAAAGGAACTCCATGTGGTCTGAACTCGATCGGCGGGCGATTGCCTGTGCTCGTGCGTTGGCGGCGGATGCGGTGCAGCAGGCGGGGCATGGTCACCCGGGCACGGCGATGAGCCTGGCGCCGGTGGCGTACCTCCTGTTCCAGCGGCACCTGCGGCACAATCCGGCGGATCCGGAGTGGGTGGGTCGTGACCGGTTCGTGCTGTCGATCGGGCATTCGTCGCTCACCCTGTACACGCAGTTGCTCTACAGCGGCTACGGGCTGGAGCTCGATGATCTCAAGCGCTTCCGCACAATGGGGAGTCTGACGCCTGCGCACCCGGAGTACGGGCACACGGTTGGCGTGGAGACGACGACGGGTCCGCTGGGTCAGGGCGTCGGCATGGGTGTCGGCATGGCCCTCGCGGCGGCGCATGCCCGTGCGGTGTCGGGCTGCGAGTTGTTCGATCCGACGATCTGGGTGCTCGCGGGCGACGGTTGCATGCAGGAGGGTGTGAGCGCCGAGGCGGCCAGCCTGGCGGGGCATCTGGGGCTGGGCAACCTCGTCGTGCTCTATGACGACAACCGCATCTCGATCGACGGCGACACGCACCTGGCGTTCACGGAGGACGTCTCGGCGCGCTTCCGTGCCTATGGCTGGCATGTGCTCGAGGTGCCGGTGCAGGCCGACGGTGATGTCGACGTCGTGGCGCTCGATGCCGCGATGGCGGCGGCGAAGGCCGACCGCAGCGCGCCGACGCTCATTCGCCTGCATTCGACGATGGCCTGGCCCGCGCCGCATGCCCGCAACACGGCCAAGGCCCATGGTGCTGCGCTCGGCGAGGCCGAGGTGGCGGCGACGAAGGAGCTGCTCGGTCTCGATCCGACGCTCACGTTCCAGTTGCCGGACGAGGTGCTGGCCCATGCGCGAACGGTGCGTGTGCGCGGTGCGGAGTTCGCTGCCGAGTGGAACGGGGAGTTCGAGGCCTGGCGGGCACTGCACCCGGAGGGTGCGGCGGCATTCGACGCCCTGTTCACCCTTGACGTGGAGGCGGCACCGTTCCCCAGCTTCGAGCTCGGCAGCAAGCTCGCCACCCGGCAGGCGTCGGGCAAGGTGCTGAACGCGGTCGCGTCGGCGCTGCCCGGCCTCATCGGCGGCTCGGCCGACCTCGGCGAGTCCAACCTCACCTACCTTGAGCACGAGGCGAAGATCGGCACGCGCTCGTTTGCCGGCCGCAACGTGCACTACGGCATCCGTGAGCACGCGATGGGCGCCATGATGAACGGCATGGCGCTGTTCGGGCTGCGCCCCTACGGCGGCACCTTCCTCGTGTTCTCCGACTACATGCGTGGCGCGGTGCGCCTGTCGGCCCTCATGGGCGTGCCGGTCACGTACGTGTGGACGCATGACTCCATCGGCCTCGGCGAGGATGGACCCACCCACCAGCCGGTCGAGCACCTGGCCAGCCTGCGGGCCCTGCCCGGTCTCGCCGTGGTGCGTCCGGCCGACGCCAACGAGACGGCGGCTGCCTGGCGGATCGTGCTCGGTACCCGGCACCCGGCGGCGCTCGTGCTGTCGCGGCAGGCCGTCGAGACGGTCACCACTCCCGAGGTGGCAGCCAACCTGGCCCGTGGTGCCTACGTGCTGCAGGACGTCGCCGATCCGCAGGCCATCGTCATCGGCACCGGCTCCGAGGTCGGCATCGCCCTCGAGGCGGCCCGACGGCTCACCGAACAGGGGGTGCGCACCCGCGTCGTGTCGGCGCCCTGCCTCGAGTGGTTCGACGCCCAGCCGGCCGAGTACCGCGAGTCCGTGCTGCCGTCCTCGGTGACCAACCGTGTGTCGGTCGAGGCGGGAGCCACGCAGGGGTGGCACAAGTACGTGCACACACCCATCGGGCTCGACCACTTCGGCGCCTCCGGTGCGCCCGCGCTGCTCTACAGCGAGTACGGCATCACTGCCGACGCCGTGGTCGGGGCAGTGCTCGCCCACCGCGCCTGATACAGGACAGACGCGACGAAGCCCCGGTCCGATGGACCGGGGCTTCGTCGATGTGGTGGTGGATCAGCCCTGCATCTCGAGCAGCGCCTCCGCGAGGATGACCATGCCGTCCTCGTCCGAGCGACGCTCCTTCACGTACGCGAGGTGCGTCTTGTAGGGCTCGTTCTTGGGAGCCGAGAGCAGGTTGCCCGCATCGCGGCTCGACGGCAGGCCGCAGCGGGGGCAGTCCCACTGGTCCGGCACGTCCGCGTCGAGGGCGAACGCGACGCTTACCGTGTGACCGTTCGAGCAGTAGTACTTCACGCGCTGGCGTGGTGCTGCCTCGCCGCGCTCGGATTCACCGAGTGGGCCGGAACCGACGCGGCTGCCGCGGATTGCGCTTCCGCCGGCCATCAGCGGTTCGCCGCCAGGATGAGCCCGAGGGCGAAGATGGACGCGATCCAGATGAGGGTCACGACGAGTGTCATGCGGTCGAGGTTGCGCTCCGCGACGCTCGACCCGCCGAGGGTGGACGAGATGCCGCCACCGAACAGATCAGAGAGGCCACCGCCCTTGCCCTTGTGCAGGAGGATGAGCAGCACGATGAGCATGCTCGTCACGATGATGAGCAGTTCGAAGGCCAGTTGCATGGGATGAAGGATACCGGAGTGGCGACGCGCCCGTGGCCGTTGGGAGGGCCCGCGTGGAGCCAGGGCGCAGATGACGGTGGGGCCGGTCCATGCGGACCGGCCCCACCGTCGTACCCAGGGTGTGCGTCGACGTCACTCGGCGCTGTGCAGCCGGAAACGTGCGATGGCGACGAACTCGTCAGGGTCCAGACTCGCGC
>JAKALQ010000018.1 GCA_021824095.1 Actinomycetes bacterium | reverse complement strand
GCGAAGGCCGTGGATCGCGGCGGCAGTGTGATGCGCGGCAACGAGCGGCGTCGTGTGCTGGGCGATGCGATTGATCGCGTTGGCGTGTTCCGTCGCCCTCGCGTCGATGCGGATGTACCACCCTCGTGAGAGCCGTTCCACGGCACCTTCGGCGACGAGACGTGCCAGCGCCTTGGCTGAGATGCCGGCATCCTCTGCCTGCGAAGTCGAGAACGCGTGGCTGTGGGGGAGTCGCAGCACCATGCGGTGAAGCGTTCCCGGATGGCCCTGTGGATGCCTGTGTTGCTGACATCAAGGTCAAGACGAGTTCGCTTCACTCCGCGAGCCGCCCCCAGACACGGCGTGTCGGGGGCGGCTCGCGGAGTGAAGCGCCGGGAGGGTCAGCGACCGGGGGAGGTGGAGGCCTTCTTGAGGGCCTCGCTGAGGCGCTGGGCGGCGGCCACGACGGCGGCCGCGTGCAGGCGCCCGGGCTGGCGAGTGAGCCGCTCGATGGGGCCGGAGATCGACACCGCCGCCACCACGCGACCCGACGGCGTGCGCACAGGCGCCGACACCGACGCGACGCCAGCCTCGCGCTCGCCGACGCTCTGCGCCCAGCCGCGTCGTCGCACCTGCGCGAGCCCTGTCGCGGTGAAGGCAGCACGCTGCAGCCCGCGATGCATGCGGTCGGGCTCCTCCCAGGCGAGCAGCACCTGCGCCGCGGACCCGGCCGCCATGGTGAGCACCGAGCCCACCGGGACCGAGTCGCGCAGGCCCGTCATGCGCTCCGCGGCCGCGACGCACATGCGCTGGTCGCCCTGCCGTCGGTACAGCTGCGCGCTCTCGCCTGTGGCATCGCGCAGGGCGAACAGGACGGGGGTGGCGGCGACGAGCAGCCGGTCCTCGCCTGCTGCGGCAGCCAGCTCCGGGATGCGCCCCCCGAGCACGAAGCGGCCGTTGAGGTCGCGTGCCACCAGACGATGATGTTCGAGCGCACATGCGAGACGATGTGCCGTGGGACGGGTGAGCCCCGTCGCCTGCACGAGCCCCGCGAGGGTCTGTGGCCCTGCCTCAAGTGCGTTGAGGACCATGGCCGCCTTGTCCAGGACGCCGACACCGCTGTTGTCCATATGCTGATATTGTCATCTCAGCATGCGAAATGGCAATTCCTTCGCCGCGATCGCAGGTCACAGTATGCGCAGGAACAGAACGTGGAGGCCCCTATGGGACGCACACTTGCCGAGAAGGTCTGGGACGATCACGTCGTCGCGCGCGCCGAAGGCGAGCCCGACCTGCTCTTCATCGACCTGCACCTCGTGCACGAGGTCACGAGCCCGCAGGCGTTCGACGGCCTCCGCGCCGCCGGTCGCGGCGTGCGTCGCCCCGACCTCACGCTCGTGACCGAGGACCACAACATCCCCACGATCGACATTGACAGGCCCATCGCCGACCCGGTGTCGGCCGAGCAGGTGCGCGTCGTGCGCCGCAATGCCGAGGAGTTCGGCTTGCGCATCTTCTCGATGGGCGACCGCGAGAACGGCATCGTGCACGTCGTCGGCCCGCAGCTGGGCCTCACGCAGCCGGGCATGACGGTGGTGTGCGGCGACTCGCACACCTCAACCCACGGCGCGTTCGGTGCGCTGGCCTTCGGCATCGGCACCTCCGAGGTGGAGCACGTGCTCGCCACGCAGACCCTGCCGCTCAAGCCCTTCAAGACCATGGCCATCAACGTCGAGGGCGCACTGCCCGCCGGCGTCACCGCGAAGGACGTCATCCTCGCGATCATCGCGAAGATCGGTACTGGCGGTGGCCAGGGCTACGTGCTGGAGTACCGCGGCGAGGCCATCCGCTCCCTCTCGATGGAGGGTCGCATGACGATCTGCAACATGTCGATCGAGGCCGGCGCTCGCGCGGGCATGATCGCCCCCGACGAGACGACGTTCGCCTACCTCAAGGACCGTCCGCACGCGCCGAAGGGTGCCGACTGGGATGCTGCCGTCGCCTACTGGCGCACCCTCGTCACCGATGACGATGCCACCTTCGACGCGGAGGTGACGATCGACGCCACGACGCTCACGCCCTACGTCACCTGGGGGACCAACCCCGGACAGGGCCTGCCGCTCTCGGCGAGCGTGCCGTCGCCCGCCGACGCCACGGACGAGGTCGCGAAGGTGGCCATCGAGCGTGCCCTCGACTACATGGGCCTCACGCCGGGCACCCCGCTGCGTGACATCAACGTCGACATGGTCTTCGTCGGCTCCTGCACGAATGGCCGCATCGAGGACCTGCGCGCCGCAGCCGATGTGCTGCGCGGCCGTCACGTCGCCGACGGTGTGCACATGCTCGTGGTACCGGGCAGCGTGAAGGTGCGCGAGCAGGCCATCGCCGAAGGGCTCGACCAGGTGTTCGTGGACGCTGGCGCCGACTGGCGCTACGCCGGCTGCTCCATGTGCCTCGCCATGAACCCCGACAAGGTGCCGTCCGGCAAGCGCGCCGCGTCGACGAGCAACCGCAACTTCGAGGGTCGCCAGGGTCCGGGCTCCCGCACCCACCTCGTCTCACCCCAGGTGGCCGCCGCGACGGCGGTTGCCGGGCATCTCGCATCCCCCGCCGACCTGGAGGGCTGATCCATGGAGAAGTTCGTCTCGTTCACCGGCGTCGCCGCGCCGCTGCGTCGCAGCAACGTCGACACTGACCAGATCGTGCCCGCCGAGTACCTCAAGCGCGTCACGCGCACCGGCTTCGCCGACGGCTGCTTCGCGTCCTGGCGCAAGGACCCCGGCTTCGTACTGAACCAGCCCGCCTACCGCGAGGCGCAGGTGCTCGTCGCCGGGCCCGACTTCGGCACCGGCTCGTCTCGCGAGCATGCCGTCTGGGCGTTGCAGGACTACGGCTTCAAGGCCGTCATCTCGTCACGCTTCGCTGACATCTTCCGCGGCAACTCGGCCAAGACCGGCCTGGTGACGGCGATCGTCGAGCAGGACGGCATCGAGCAGCTGTGGAAGCTCATCGAGGCCAACCCGGGCGTGGCCGTGACCGTCGACCTCGAGCACCGCGTGGTGCGCTGCGAGTCGGTCACGCTGCCGTTCGAGATCGACGACTACACGCGCTGGCGCCTCATGGAGGGGCTCGACGACATCGGCCTCTCCCTGCGCCATGCGGACGCGATCGACGCCTATGAGGCCCGTCGGCCGGCGTTCAAGCCGACGACGCTCGCCGGATAGCACATGCGGGCGGGGAAAGCCCCGTCCCTGCAAGGCTTTCCGGCCGAGCGGTCGGGAAATCCGTTGGTTTGCACGAGGAATGTTCGCAGTGTGAGCGAAATCTCCGCGTCCACAACGCATTTTCGGCGTTTCGCGCTGCCAAACGCCCTCGTCGCCCCTAACGTCTCCCGTGTGCGGTCGGGGAAGACCAGCACACCCATGGGTAGAAAGGTTCCGTTGTGAACAGGGCAGATCTGGTTGAGAAGCTCGCCGCGCAGCTCAACATCAGCAAGAAGGACGCCACCGCAGCGGTGGACGGCATCTTCGACGGCATCGTGGCCGCGGTCGCGAAGGGCGACAAGGTCGCGATCAGCGGCTTCGGCATCTTCAAGAAGAACGCACGCAAGGCGCGCGTCGCGCGCAACCCCCGCACCGGTGCGACGGTGAAGGTTGCCGCCACGTCGGTGCCGAAGTTCACGCCGGGCGCAGAGTTCAAGGCCATCGTCTCGGGCAAGAAGAAGGTCGCCAAGGCCGCGCCGGCCAAGAAGGCCGCCCCCGCGAAGAAGGTTGCTGCCGTGAAGGCCGCGCCGGCGAAGAAGGCCGCTGCCGTGAAGGCCGCCCCCGCGAAGAAGGCTGCTGTCAAGGCTGCTCCCGCGAAGAAGGCTGCTGCCGTGAAGGCCGCACCGGCCAAGAAGGCAGCCCCCGCGAAGAAGGCGGCCCCGGCCAAGAAGGCCGTCGCCAAGAAGTAGCACCACACACGCGCAAGGGCGCACCGGGGCGATCCGGTGCGCCCTTGTCGTCTGCCGGTCACAGCGCGCATGCACCCCCGCAGCGTCACCTCGGGCAGAATGACGTCCGGGAGGAAACGTGGCTGAGAAGGAACCGGGGGCATTCCGCTTCATCCGCACCATCGTGCTGCCGCTCATGACGGTTGTGACGAAGCGGGACTGGCATGGCGGTGAGCACATTCCCGCGTCAGGGCCGGTCATCATCGCCCCCAACCACACCAGCTACTTCGATCCGCTCGCGATCGGCCACTTCATCTTCGGCAGCGGGCGTGTGCCCCGTTTCCTCGGCAAGCGCGAGATCGTCGAGATGCCCGTGCTGGGCCGATTGTTCAAGGCGGCCGGGCAGATCCCCGTCCATCGAGGCACCGCCAACGCCGTGAACGCCTACCGTGACGCCATCGGTGCCCTCGAGCGCGGCGCATGCATCACCATCTACCCCGAGGGCACCACCACGCGCGACCCCGGACTGTGGCCGATGATGGGCAAGACGGGGGCCGCACGCATGGCCCTTGCCACGGGCGCCCCCATCATCCCCATCGCCCAGTGGGGCGCCCACGAGGTGAGCCGCAAGGGTCCGGGGCCCAAGTTCCGGCTGCTGCCGCGCAAGACCATGCATGTGCGAGCGGGCGCTCCCATCGACCTCGACGACCTGCGCGGCCGCGACATCACCGCCGAACTGCTCGACGAGGCGACCGAGCGCATCATGCTCGCGATCACCATGCTGCTGGCCGAGATCCGGGGCGAGCTGCCGCCGGCCGAGCGCTATGACCCGCGTCGCCGACGCGGGGGAGCGGCGTGACCCGCGTCGCCGTCATGGGCGGTGGCTCGTGGGGTACCGCGTTCGCGCAGGTGCTCTGCGATGCCGGGCACGATGTCGTGCTGTGGGCACGCGATGCCGTCATCGTCGACGCCATCAACGCCCGCCACGAGAACCCCATCTACCACCCGGGCGTCATCCTCCCGCGGGGCCTGAGCGCCGTCCGGCGCCCTCAGCAGGCCCTGCGCGGTGCCGACCTCGTGGTGCTCGCGGTCCCCGTGCAGACCATGCGTGCGTCCCTCACCGAGTGGGGGCGTGACATCCCATCCGACGCCCTCGTCGTGTCACTCGCGAAGGGCATCGAGGACGGCACCGACCTGCGCGTCTCGCAGCTCGTGCACGAGGTCGCGGACGTGGCCCTCGAGCGCATCGCCGCCCTGAGCGGCCCCAACCTCGCGGGCGAGATCATCCTGCGCGAACCGGCCGCCACCACCGTCGCCTGCCCGGACGAGGCCAATGCCCGTCACCTGCAGTCGATCTGCACCACGCGCTACTTCCGCGCCTTCTACACGACCGACATCGTGGGCGTCGAGATCGCCGGGGCAACGAAGAACGTCATCGCCCTCGCGAGTGGCATCGTCGCTGGCATGGAACTCGGCGAGAACGCACAGGCCGCCATGGCCACCCGCGGGCTCTCGGAGATGTCGAAGCTCGGTACCGCCATGGGAGCCGACCCCATCACCTTCCTTGGCCTCGCCGGCGTCGGCGACCTCGTCGCCACCTGCGCATCGCCCCTGTCGCGCAACCGCACCTTCGGCGTGCACCTGGGCAAGGGCCGTTCCGTCGACGAGGTCATCCGCACCTCCCGCCTCACCTGCGAGGCCGTGAAGTCATGCAAGCCCATCGTCGAGTTGGCTCGAGCGCACGGTGTCGAGATGCCGATCAGCGAACTCGTCACGCGCGTCGTGCACGACGGCATGCCCGCGAGTGAACTGGTGCGACGCTTCATGAGCGATGACGCGGACGGTGGCGCCGAGCAGTCCGCTCGCGGATTCCTCGCGTTGGCGCGGGCGCGCATCGCCGCTCGGCGTTCACGCAAGGACGCCCACGAGCGCTGATGCCAACGCGTGCGCGCGTCAGCGCTCGACGGCGACGCGCAGCCCGAAGCCGATGAGCGTCAGGCCCGACACGCGCTCCGTCCAGGTCTGCATCCGCGGCCGCTGCAGCAGGGCGCGTGCGCGATGCGTGCTCCAGATGATGATGCTGAACCAGGCCAGGCACTCGAGCGCGTGCACGCCCGCGAGGGCCACCCCACCGGCGAAGGCCGGCACACCGGTCGGCAGGAACTGCGGCAGCATGGCCACGTAGAACAGGCCGTTCTTGGGGTTCGTGAGCGTGACGAGCAGGGCTCGCCAGAACGCGGGGACGAGGTGCCGACTGCGGCCCTGCCCAGTGACGGTCGCCGCAGCGGCCGGTGCATGCCGGGCATCGCGCAGCATGCGCGCGCCGAGCGCGACGAGGTACACGGCACCGATGAGGCGCAGCACGTCGTACGCGGTACGCGACGCCACGAGGAGGGCGCTGATGCCGAGCGCGGCAGCCGCACCCCACACGAGCACGCCGGCCATGATGCCGAGCAGGGTTGCGTAGGCGCGCGCCGGTCCGCCGAGCGCGGCAGCCCGGAGCACCTGCGCGGTGTCGATGCCGGGGATCATGGTGAGCAGGCCGGCGACCACCGCGAAGCCGATGAGGTCCTGCACCATGCGGGAAGGCTAGCAACGCGCCTGCGGGTGCGATCCGAGTAGCCTCGGCGGGTGGCCAAGGTGAATGTCGCGCTCGTGTTCGGCGGTCGCTCGAGTGAGCACGCGATCTCCTGTGTCACTGCGGGCAATGTGCTCGCCGCGATCGATCGCACCAAGTACGACGTCACGCCGATCGGCATCACGACGTCGGGGCGCTGGTTGCTGCAGCAGGGGCATGAGCGTCTCGCCATCACCGACGGCGTGCTGCCGGAGGTGACGAGTGGCGACGAGGTGCTCTTCACCTCCGTGCCCGGCGCGCCCGTGCAAGCCGACGGTCGTGACCCGCTTGCCGACATCGACGTCGTCTTCCCATTGCTGCACGGCCCCTGGGGTGAGGACGGCACCATCCAGGGCCTGCTCGAACTCGCGTCCATCCCGTACGTGGGCTCGGGCGTGTACGCCTCCGCGGCCTCCATGGACAAGGTGCACATGAAGGCGGCCTTCCGCGCCGCCGGCCTCCCCGTGGGCCCCTACGTCGCCATCTCGGACCGCGAGTGGCGCACCGACCGTGCGGCTGCCCTGGCCCGCGTGCGCGCGCTCACCCTCCCCGTGTTCGTGAAGCCGGCCCGCGCCGGCTCCAGCATCGGCATCACGCGCGTCACCGACCCGGCCGACCTCGAGGCGGCCATTGAGTTCGCCCGCCAGCACGATCCCAAGGTCGTCGTCGAACAGGGCATCGCCGACGCACGCGAGATCGAGTGTGCGGTGCTCGTCCGCGACGGCATCCCCGCGGCGTCGGTGCTCGGTGAGATCCGCGTGCACGGCGAGCACACCTTCTACGACTTCGAGGCCAAGTACCTCGACGACGGCGCCGACCTCATCGTCCCCGCCGAGCTTCCCACGGCGGTCGCGGACCGCGTGCGGGCCACCGCCCTCAAGGCCTTCGCGGCCCTCGACTGCGAGGGTCTGGCCCGCGTCGACTTCTTCGTCCTCCACGACGGTGGCGTCATCGTGAACGAGGTGAACACCATGCCCGGGTTCACGCCGATCTCGATGTTCCCGCGCCTGTGGGCTGCCAGCGGCGTGCCCTACCCGGAGCTCATCGACACGCTCATCACCGACGCCCTGCGCCGTGGCACGGGCCTGCGCTGACGGCATGGACGAGTTCGAACTCATCGACCGCATCACGCGGCAGCTGGCACAGCATGCCGACGTGCGCATCGGGCCGGGTGACGATGCCGCCGAGTTGGTGCTGCGCCACGGCTCGGTGCTCGCCTCCACGGACATCCTCGTCGAGGGCGTGCACTTCCGGCAGGACTGGACGACGCCCTACGACCTCGGCCGTCGCGCCGCGGCGCAGAACCTCGCCGACATCACGGCGATGGGTGGCACCGCGTGCGCCCTGCTCGTCGCCGTCGCGGCCCCACGGGGCACTCACTCCAGTTGGTTCACCGAGCTGGCGCGCGGCCTGCGCGACGAGTGCGACCTCGTCGGCGCGAGCGTCATCGGTGGCGATCTGTCGGCCGGCCCCGCGCTCGTGGTGTCCGTCACCGTGCTCGGCGACTGTGCCGGCGGCGCACCCGTCACCCGTGCGGGCGCCCGCCCCGGTGACGTCGTCGCGCTCGCCGGCCGCCTCGGCTGGTCGGCTACGGGCCTCGCGGCCCTGCAACGCGGGGCCACGGTCGACGCGCCCCTGCTCGAGGCCTACCGCAGCCCGCAGCCGCCATACCCCGCTGGCCCGCTCGGTCGTGCGGCCGGTGCCACGGCCATGATCGACGTGAGCGACGGGCTGTTGGCTGATGCGGCACACATCGCTGACGCATCCGCCGTCACCCTGGCGCTCGATGCCGCCGCGCTGCAGCCCGATGCCCCCGTCGTCGCTGCCTGCGATGTTCTCGGCCTCGACCCCATGGCCGCCGTCCTCACCGGCGGTGAGGACCATGCCATCCTCGCCACCTTCCCGGTGGCAGCCGACGGGACGGCCGCGGTGCCGTCGCCCCTGTTCCGGGTGATCGGACGCGTGCTGGCGCGCGGCGAGCACGGCGTGCTCGTCGATGGCGCCCCCCATGCCGGGCCGGGAGGCCACGACCACTTCGCGGAGGTGCACCATGGCTGAGCGGCTCGCCCGCATCCTCACCATCGCCGGTTCCGACTCCGGTGGCGGTGCCGGCATCCAGGCCGACCTCAAGACCATGCTGGCCCTGCGCACGCACGGCATGTCCGTGATCACCGCCATCACCGCGCAGAACAGCGTCGGCGTGCAGGGGGTGTGGCCGCTGCCGGTCGAGGCGGTGCGCCAGCAGTTCCGCAGCGTCGTCGACGACATCGGCGTCGACGCGGTGAAGACGGGCATGCTCGGCACCGGCGAGCTCGTGGCGGCCGTCGCCGAGCTCCTCGGGGAACTCACCGTTCCCGTCGTCGTCGATCCCGTCGGGGTGAGCAAGCACGGCGACCCACTGCTCGCGGCCGAGGCCGTCGAGGCCATGCGCACCCGGCTCGTGCCGCGCGCCACCGTGCTCACCCCCAACCTGCCCGAGGTGGGCATGCTCACGGGCATCGAGCCCACCGACGAGGCCGGCATGCGCGCAGCGGGGGAGCAGCTGCTCGCCATGGGTGCCCGCTGGGTGCTCGTGAAGGGCGGCCACCTCGCCGGTGACGCATCCGACGTGCTCATGGGCGACGGCCACTACGAGGTGCTCACCGCGCCCCGCTTCGACAACCGCCACACCCACGGCACCGGCTGCACCACGGCGTCGGCCATCGCCGCCCTGCTCGGCCGGGGCCACACCGTGCCCGACGCTGTGCGCGGCGCCAAGGCCTACATCACCGGCGCCGTCGAGCACGGCTTCGCCCTCGGCGCCGGCATCGGCCCCGTCGACCACGGCTGGCAGCTGGCCTGAGCGCGGCAGCCGGCAGCCCGCGACGAGCGCGGTGCAGGCGGATCGCGGCAGCCGCGCACCGCTGCCGGGGGCGTCCGAACCCGGGATTTGGGCGGGACGCGTGGCGTCGGCTACCCTGAGCCCTCGCGCCCTGGCGCACTTCCCGAAGCATGCAAGGAGTTGAACGTGGCTGCTCACTGCGACGTTTGTGGCAAGGGGCCCATCTACGGCCACTCGATCTCCCACTCGCACATCCGCACGAAGCGTCGCTGGACGCCGAACATCCAGCGTGTCCGCGCTGTCGTCGGTGGCACGCCGAAGCGTGTGAACGTGTGCGTGGCCTGCCTGAAGGCCGGCAAGGTCACCCGCGCCATCTGACGCACCCCAACGTCCGAAGCCGCCCGATCCGTCGGGCGGCTTCGTCGTTGTCGGGCCCCATAGGGTGGGCGCGTCATGGTGGCACTCGACACTCGGCTGGCTCCCGTCATCGGCGACAAGTCCGCGAAGCTCCTGGAGAGCGCGCTGGGGCTGCGCACGGTCGGTGAGCTGCTGTGGCATGCCCCACGGCGCTACGCCACCCGCGGTGAGCGCACCGACCTCACGGCCCTTGATGACGGCGCCTTCGTCACCGTCATGGCCGAGGTGCAGCAGGTGACCACCCGCACCATGCGCACACGACGCGGCACCATCCTCGATGTGGTGGTGGGCGATGGACGGGCCAGCCTGCACCTCACCTTCTTCAACCAACAGTGGCGCGAACGGCTGTTCCAGCCCGGCCGCAAGGGGCTGTTCGGCGGCCGTGTCTCCACCTTCAACGGCCGTCGCCAGCTCACACACCCCGAGTGCGTGCTGCTGCCGGAGGGCGGCGATGCCGTGGATGCCGAGGCGGTCGAGGCCTTCGCCCACGAGCTCATCCCCATCTACCCGGCCACCGCGAAGCTACCGACGTGGCGCATCGCGAAGACCATCCGCTACGTGCTCGACCTCCTGGACCACGTCGACGACCTCGTGCCCGACGAGGTGCGTGCCGAGCACAGCCTGCCCACGATGGATGCGGCGCTGCGACTGCTCCACGTTCCCGCGACGCCGGCCGACGCCCGCGCCGCTGCGCAGCGGCTCGCCTGGGAGGAGGCCTTCCTGCTGCTGGCCGTCATGCGCAGCCGGCGCGAGCACCTTGCCGCCGAGGCGGCCCGACCCTGCATCCCCGCGGGTGGGCTCGGCGCGCGCTTCGATGCCAGCCTCCCGTTCGCCCTCACCGACGGCCAGCGCGAGATCGGCGACCGCATCGCGGCCGACCTCGCAGGTCCGCGGCCGATGCACCGCCTCCTGCAGGGCGAGGTGGGCTCGGGCAAGACCCTCGTGGCCCTGCGCGCCATGCTCGCGGCGGTCGACGCCGGTGCCCAGTGCGCCCTGCTCGCCCCCACCGAGGTGCTCGCCCAGCAGCACCTGCTCACCATGCGCGCCCTCCTGGGGCCGCTCGGCCGGCGCAGTGAGCTCGACGGGGATCCCGAGGGCACCGATGTCGTGCTCCTCACGGGTTCGGTGGGTGCCGCACAGCGGCGTGACGTGCTCGCCCGCATCGCCGACGGCAGTGCCGGCATCGTCATCGGCACGCACGCCCTGCTCGAGGATCGCGTGCGCTTCGCCGACCTCGCCCTCGTCGTCGTTGATGAGCAGCATCGCTTCGGCGTCGAGCAACGCGCCACCATCCGTGCCAAGGCCCCGGACGGCACCGTGCCGCACATGCTGGTCATGACGGCCACGCCCATCCCGCGCACCGCGGCCATCACGGTGTTCGGCGACCTCGAGGTGTCGACGCTGCGCGAACTGCCGGCGGGGCGCGCGCCGATCACCACGCATGCGGTGGCTGCCGCCGAGCGTCCCCGCCACGCCGCCCGCATGTGGGAGCGGGTGCGCGAGGAGGTGACCGCCGGACACCAGGCCTATGTCGTCTGCCCTCGCATCGAGGCAGCCGCCGGCGACGACGCCGATGCCCCCGCTGCCGCGGAGCAGACGGCCACAGCGCTGCGCGATGGCGAGCTCGCGGGCCTGCGGGTGGGCCTCGTGCATGGGCGCATGCCGGCCGACGCCAAGGCCGAGACCATGCGCGCCTTCGCGGCGGGACGCCTCGACGTACTCGTCGCCACCACCGTCATCGAGGTCGGCATCGACGTGCCGAACGCGTCCACCATGATCGTGCTCGACGCCGACCACTTCGGCATCTCGCAGCTGCACCAGCTGCGCGGCCGCATCGGCCGCGGCGGGGTGCCCGGCCTGTGCCTGCTGCACACGCGCCAACCATCCGGCTCACCGGCCTCCGAGCGCCTCGCCCGTGTCGCCGACACCACCGACGGCTTCGCGCTCGCCCAACTCGACCTGGAGCAGCGTGGCGAGGGCGACGTCCTCGGCACCCTGCAGAGCGGCGGTCGCACGAGCCTGCGCCTGCTGTCGGTGCTGCGCGACCAGCAGGTCATCGAGCAGGCGGCACTCGCCGTCGATGCGATCTTCACGGTCGATCCCACGCTCAACGCGCACCCGGCGCTCGCGCAGGCCATCGCGGTTCGGGAGTTCGAACTGCAGGACGAGTACCTGGACACGGCATGACGCGCATCATCGGTGGCAGTGCACGCGGTCGGACGTTGCGCGTGCCCGGGCATGGCACGCGTCCCACGTCCGATCGGGTGCGGGAGTCGCTCTTCTCCTCGCTGGAGCATCGGCTCGGCGGCTGGCATGGACGGGTGGTGCTCGACCTCTACGCAGGCTCCGGCGCCCTCGCCCTCGAGGCCCTGTCCCGTGGTGCGGCGCGGGCCATCGCGGTCGAGCAGGACCGTCAGGCGGTGCAGGTGCTGCGGGCCAACGCGGCGGCCACAGGCCTCGCGCTCGATGTCGTGGCCGCCGATGTGGGCCGTTTCGTCACGCGCCCCCTGCCGGCCACCCCCGACGTCGTGTTCGTCGACCCCCCGTACGACCTGCCCGCCGACACCCTGCGGGGGCACCTCGCCGCGCTCCTCGCCGACATCGGCGCGTCCGAGGTGCTCCTCGTCATCGAACGATCGGCCCGTGACAGCGCCTCCCCGGTGCCGGAGGGCTGCGAGGATGTCGAGGTGCGCACCGTCGGCGAGACCGCCATCACGTACGCGCATTGGTACGGTGTGCGGCATGAATGAGCCGCGGGTGCTCCGTGCACTGTGCCCGGGATCCTTCGATCCCGTCACCAACGGTCACCTTGACGTGTTCACCCGTGCTGCCGCGCAGTTCGACGAGGTCGTCGTCGCGGTGTTCATCAACACGGCGAAGGCGAGCCTCTTCACCGTCGAGGAGCGTATGGAGCTGCTGCGCGAGACGACGGCCCACATCCCGAACCTGCGGGTGGCCTCATTCCACGGGCTCGTCGTCGACTTCTGCCGCGCCAACGACGTGCACGTCATCGTGAAGGGCCTGCGCGCGGTCTCGGACTTCGACTACGAACTGCAGATGGCGCAGGCCAACTACAAGCTCGCGGAGGTCGAGACCTTCTTCGTCTCCACGAGCCCCACCTACGGCTACCTGTCCTCGAGCCTCGTGAAGGAGATCGCGCGGCACGGCGGCGACATCTCGGGCTGGGTGCCGCCCATCGTCGAATCAGCCATTCGAGAGCGAGTGCACGCATGACGGTCCGCGACATCCTGGAGAAGATGCAGGAGATCCTCGAGGCGGCGAAGGCCATGCCGCTGTCACAGTCGGTGCTCGTGAACCGGCAGGAGCTGCTCGAGCTCATCGACCTGCTCGCGGCATCGCTGCCGGCCGAGTTCGACGCCGCCCGCACCATCATGGCCGAGCGTGACGCCGTCGTCGCCGAGGCCGAGCGCGAGGCCGACCGGGTGCTCGAGCGGGCCCGGGCGGAGGCGGCGGTGCTCGTCTCCGAGCAGCAGGTCTACAAGCAGGCCCTCGAGGCCGCCGACCGGGAGCGTGACGTCGCCGGTGAGGACATCGCCCGCATGCGCCGCGAGACCGACGACTACGTCGATGCCAAGCTGGCCGCATTCGAGGCTGTGCTGAGCAAGACGCTCGATGCGGTGGCGGCTGGTCGCAATAAGCTGCATGTGCGCATCCAGGGCGACAACTACGTCGACGAGACCCATCCGGAGCCCGGCAGCTTCTTCGCCGACTGGCAGGAGCCCGAGGTCCGCTGAGCGCTCTGCCCGCCCCGGGTGGCGGGCTCCGTCTAGACTCTGCGAGTGACGAAACAACTTCGCAGCGACGTTCGGAACGTTGCCATCATCGCCCACGTCGACCATGGCAAGACCACGTTGGTCGATTCCATGCTCTGGCAGACCGGCAATTTCCGTGCCAACCAGGATGTCGCAGAGCGTGTCATGGACTCCATGGACCTCGAGCGCGAGAAGGGCATCACCATCCTCGCGAAGAACACGGCAGTGCGCTACGCGGGACCCTCGACGGACCAGCCCATCACCCTCAACATCGTCGACACACCCGGCCACGCCGACTTCGGTGGTGAGGTCGAGCGCGGCCTCGAGATGGTCGACGGCGTGCTGCTGCTCGTCGACGCCTCCGAGGGCCCGCTGCCGCAGACGCGCTTCGTGCTGCGCAAGGCTCTCGCGAAGCACCTGCCGATCGTCGTGGTGGTGAACAAGGTCGATCGCAGCGATGCGCGCATCAGCGAGGTGGTCGAGGAGACCTACGAGCTGTTCATGGACCTCATCGACGAATCCCACCGTCATGACGCGCTGGACTTCCCCGTCGTCTACGCCTCGGCACGCGCGGGCCGCGCCTCGATGCAGCAGCCGGCCGACGGCGGCATGCCCGACTCCGACAACCTCGAGCCCCTGTTCAAGACCCTGTTCGAGCACATCCCGGCACCGGAGTACGACGACGAGATGCCGCTGCAGGCGCACGTCACGAACCTTGATGCCTCGCCCTATCTGGGTCGGCTCGCCCTGTGCCGCGTGCACAACGGCACCATCCGCAAGGGCCAGCAGGTGGTGTGGTTCCGCCATGATGGCTCGTCGGAGAAGGTGAAGGTCGTCGAGCTGCTCATGGCCGAGGCCCTCGAGCGCGTGCCCGTGGAGTCCGCCGGCCCCGGCGACATCGTGGCTGTCGCCGGCATCAGCGACATCACCATCGGTGACACCCTCGCCGACCCCGAGGACCCCCGGCCGCTGCCGGTCATCACTGTCGACGAGCCCAGCATCTCCATGACGATCGGCACCAACACGTCGCCCCTCGTCGGCCAGAGCGGCAAGAAGCTCACCTCGCGCCTGCTGAAGAACCGCCTGGATGCCGAGCTCATCGGCAACGTGTCCCTGCGCGTGCTCGACACGGAGCGCCCCGATGCGTGGGAGGTGCAGGGCCGAGGTGAACTGCAACTTGCCGTGCTCGTCGAGCTCATGCGTCGTGAGGACTTCGAGCTCACCGTGGGCAAGCCCCAGGTCGTCACCCGCGTCATCGACGGCAAGGTGCACGAGCCCGTCGAGCGCCTCACCGTCGACGTGCCCGAGGAGTTCGTCGGCGCCGTCACCCAGCTGCTCGGCATGCGCAAGGGACGCATGGAGCAGATGGTGAACCACGGCACCGGCTGGGTGCGCCTGGAGTACCTCGTGCCTGCCCGTGGCCTCATCGGCTTCCGCACCGAGTTCCTCACCGAGACCCGCGGCACGGGCCTGCTGCACCACGTCTTCGAGCGCTACGAGCCCTGGTTCGGCGAGGTGCGCACGCGCCCCAACGGCTCGCTCGTGGCCGACCGTCGCGGCAAGGTGTCGTCGTACGCGCTCTTCACCCTGCAGGAGCGCGGCGCCCTGTTCGTCGAGCCCGGTGTCGAGGTCTATGAGGGCATGGTCATCGGCGAGAACGCGCGCTCCGAGGACATGGACGTGAACCCCACGAAGGAGCGCAAGGTCACGAACATGCGCTCTGCCACCTCGGAGGAGCTCGAGCGGCTCATCCCGCCGCGGCTCATGTCGCTGGAGCAGGCACTGGAGTTCTGTCGTGAGGATGAGTGCGTCGAGGTGACACCTGCGAAGGTGCGCATCCGCAAGGTCATCCTCGAGCAGACCGAGCGGGTGAAGGCGGCGCGCAAGGGCCGCAGCTGATGTGCGGATTGCGCAAGGCGCGGCGCGTCAGCGCGCGTCGTCGCGCACGGTTTGCGAGGCTGATCCCGTGCCCTCGCATCCCGTGATCGAACTGCGCGACGTCGACATCACGGCCGGTTCGCAGGTGCTCGTGCGGCGGCTCTCCGTCGACATCGCCGCCGGTCGTGTGCTCACGATCGTGTCCGAGCGTGCCGATGTGCGCGCCGCCCTGCTGCGCGTGCTTGCCGGTGACATCGCCGACTACGGCATCGGCGGCGACCTGGTGATGGAGGGACGCGAGCTCGTCTCCCGGGTTGGCAACACCACACAGGCCGAGGCCCACGTGGTGCGCGTCGTCGGGCCGCTCGACGGACGCGTACGCGTGCGTGACCTCGCCGAGGCCGACCTGCTCGAGCGTGTGGGCCTCGACGCCGCCGCTGAGCGCGTGGGCTCGCTCGGGATCGACGACCGCCTCCGCGCCGCGTATGCCGAAGCCATGGCCCGCGGGCCGCGCGTGCTCGTCGTCGACGTGCCCCGCATGCCGGAGGCCGGCAGCCTGCTGCCCGTGCACAGCGATCTCATCCACACCCTCGCGGCGGACGGCCGCACCACGATCGTCGTCGGCACCGACTCCCTCGCGGTCGCGGCTGACCTCGCCGACGACGTGCTGGTGCTGCTCGACGGGCACCCCATGGAACTGGGCTCGGTGTACGACGTCTGCATGCGCCCGGCCACCCCCTACGTGCAGGACCTGCTGCGCTTCACCGCCAGTCCGCACCGCGAACTGCCCGACTACCGGGGCTTCGTCGACCTCACCGCGCGCCAGGGCTGCCCGTGGGTGCTGAACTGCCGGGCACAGGTCGTGCATGCCTGCTCGCAGGTCGCCCCCGCCCTGCAGGCCGTCGCCCTCGGGCACGCCGGCGCCTGCCACCTCCTCGGGAGCGTGGCCGATGCGTGAGTTCACCCTGCGCCTCGGGCGCACCGACACGACGGTGCAGGTCGACCGTCGCACCGTGGTGCTCGTCGACGATGCGGCCCACGCCCGCACCCTCGTCGACGCCCTGGCCGCGGGTGGCCTGCGCGCGGTGCATGCCGACGACGGTGGACGCGGCACCGTGCAGGACCTGCTGCCGCGCCGCGCTGACGCCAGCGAGGTCGAGCGGGTACGGGCGGCCCTGCACCTCGACGACGATGTGCTGCAGTGGCGACTGCGCGACAGCGGCCCCCTGCACCGGCTGCTCGCCGCGTCCTTCGTCGCCCTTGCCTCCGGTGCGGACGGCATCGTGGTGGACCTCAGCGCGGTTGCCGCGTCGGCCTTCGATGCGGCCCACGCCTGCTCCCACCTGCGCCGAGCAGCCGAGTCGCTTGGTGCCACCGTCGTCGCCGTGGTGCCGGACGCAGCCCTGCTGTCGAGCGCGGGCACTCACCTCGTCGTGGTGGCCGGTGACGCTGTCGTCGAGTCGGGCCCGGTGGCGTCGCTGCTGGCCCAACCGCGGAGTGACGCGCTCGTGCGGCGCCTCGAGGCCACGCCGGTGCCGAACCCCATGGCGATGCAGATGCGCCGCGTCCAGCGCGTCACCACGCGACCCGTGAACTACGCGCACACGACGATCATCGACCTGCCGACGCAGGACTCCGTGGCCCTGGCCGGCGGCGAGGACGACGAGGCCTGAGCCCTCAGGCGCCGAGGTGGCGTCGGAAGTGGTCGGCCTGCAGGCGCAGCAGCTGCTCAGTGACCGTCTCCTGCGGCGTCATGTGCGACACCCCGGCGAGCGGCAGGAAACTGTGCGGGCGACCTGCGGAGAGCAGCGCCCCGGAGAGCTGCAGTGAGTGCGCCGCTGCCACGTTGTCGTCAGCGAGCCCGTGCACGATGAGCAGCGCCCCCTCGAGGCGGGGTGCGCGATGCAGCAACGAGTTCTCGCGATACACGTCCGCGGCCTCCTGGGGCAGCCCAAGGTAGCGCTCGGTGTACGCCGTGTCGTAGAGCGTCCACTCCGTGACGGGAGCGCCGGCCACGGCCGCCCGGAAGCGGTCTGGCCGCTCGAGCATCGCGAGTGCCGACAGGTAGCCGCCGTACGACCAGCCGCGGATGCCGACGCGCGAGCCATCGAGCCGGCCTGGGAACATCGCGAGCACCGCGTCGAGGGCGTCCACTTGGTCCTGCAGCGTCACCGAGGCGAAGGCGCCGGCGATGGCGTGCTCCCAGGCGAGACCACGGCCGGGGGTGCCGCGCCCGTCGGCGATGACGACGCAGAAGCCCTGGTCGGCCAGCCACTGATCCTCGGCGAAGGAGCCGGCGGCCGCGACGACCTCGAGGTGGTGCGGGCCGCCATAGGGCGACAGGACGATGGGCAGCGGCCCGTCGACCGGGGCCTGCGGCCACAGGACGACGGCATGCAGCCCTCGCGCACCGAGCGTCACGAACTGCGGGGCCGGCATGTCCACCTGCTCTGCGAGCACGCGGATGCCGTCGATGACCGCACTGCCGCGGAGCACATCGACGTGCCGATCGGTGCTGGTGCCCGAGAGCGTGGTGCGCACGTGCACCGTGCCGTTGCTGGCGAAGCCGCAGTAGGTGAAGCCGTCCGAGAGCGCGGTGATGCTGCCGTCCGGTGCGATGTGCAGCGCGCCCATGGTGCGCGGGTCGGTGCTGCCGACGACGACGATGCCCTCGGCCCCCGTGTGCACCACGTGCGACACCTGGAAGTCCGACGGCGTCACGGGCACGCCGTCGATGGCGAGGCGGTGGGCGTCGGCCGCCCGGTCGTCGATGGCATGCACCAGGCGGCCGTCGGGCAGGCGCGCCGGCACGCCCGGGACGACGTCGATCCACGGGGTGCCCTCGGCCGTGAGCACGGGCGTGAGTGCGACCGTGTCGAGGGCGAGTTCGTAGGTGGTGAAGTGCGTCTGTCGCCGATTCGCGAGCGTCAGGAGGGGTGCATGGCCCAGCGTCCACTGCACGGACACGAGGTACTCGGCGTCGAGGCCATCCCAGCGGATCGCCTGCTCCGCGCCGCTGCGCACGTCGACGAGGACGAGCGAGCAGTCGGCGTTCGTCGCGCCTGCGTGCGGGTAGCGGTGCTCCCGGGGAGCGGCCTCGGGGTGTGTGGGATCCGCGATGTGCCACACCGGCACGGCGCGCTCGTCGACGACCTCGACGAGCAGGTGCTCGCCCGTCGGTGACCACCAGTGCCCCCGGAAGCGCTGCAGCTCCTCCGCGGCGGCGAAGTCGGCGAGCCCGACCGTGGCGTCCGCTCGGGCCACCCGCAGCACCGGCTCGCCGTCGACGAAGCGCAGCACCTGCACGGCACCGTCGATGACGCAGGCGATGAGATCACCGGTGGGATCGAGTCGCGGGTCGAAGACGGCGCCGTCGGTGTCCAGTGCACGCAGGCCGATCGCGTCCCAGCACCACAGCGTGCCCGAGACCGAGAACACGATGCGATCACCAGTGCGGCTCTGCGAGAAGCCGGTGATGCCGGCGCCGCTCTCGCGCAGGCGCTCACGGCGGGCCCGCTCGGCCGGCGGCAGGTCGCCCTCGTCGCCGGTGAGTGCGGCCGGGTCGACGAGCAGCACCTCCGCGCCGGCCTCGAGGTCGAGGCGCCACAGCGAGAGGCGGGCATCGTCGGGACCCGTCGAACGGAGGAATGTCACATGGGTGTCGGTCACCTCGTAGGTGCGCGGCATGCCGCGGCGGAAGCGGTCGGTGCGGGCGAGGTGGCGCGGGAAGTCGGCATCGAGGGCGATGGGCATGCCGCCTATCCTGCGCCCCGCCGGGGCAGGCACCAACCGGTCGGCAGGGGCGTGCGGCGAGTGGCTAGGCTCGATGGCATGACGCGACGCATCCTCCTCGTGCACGCCCACCCTGACGACGAGACCATCACCACCGGCGCCACGATGGCCCGCTACGTGGCCGAGGGTGCGCAGGTGACGCTCGTGACCTGTACCGCGGGCGAGGAGGGCGAGATCCTCATCCCCGAACTGGCCCACCATGCCGCCACCGCCGATGACACCCTCGGTGAGTACCGCAAGGGCGAACTCGCGGCCGCGATGCGCGAACTCGGCGTCACCGACCACCGCTTCCTCGGCGGGCACGGCCGCTACCGCGACAGCGGCATGATCGGCACCCCGCCCAACGATCGACCTGACTGCTTCTGGCGGGCCGACCTGCTCGAGGCCGCCAGCCACCTCGTCGAGGTCATCCGCGAGGTGCGCCCGCAGGTGCTCGTCACGTACGACGACTTCGGCGGCTACGGCCACCCCGACCACATCCAGGCCCACCGGGTCGCCATGTACGCGCTCACCCTTGCCGCAGTGCCGAGCTTCCGGCCCGAGCTCGGCGAGGCCTGGGACATCGCGAAGGTCTACTGGACGGCCATGCCACGCAGCATCGTCCGCGCCGGCATCGAGGCCCTGCGTGCGGCGGGCGAGACCACAGGCTTCGCGGCGCGCGACCCCGAGGACCTGCCCTTCGCCTGCCCTGATGAGTACGTGTCGGCCGAGGTCGACGGCAGTGCCTTCATCGAGCACAAGCTCGCCGCACTCCGCGCGCACGCGACGCAGATCGACGTGCAGGGCGGCTTCTTCGCCCTGTCGAACAACCTCGGCTCGCGGGCCGCGAGCCTCGAGTACTTCCGCGTGGTGAAGGGTGCCACGCCGGGAGCGGACCGTGAGACCGACCTCTTCGCGGGGATCGCGTAGCCGCACCGTCCGCATCGCCGGCCTGCTCCTCGCAGGCATCGGCGCGATCCTCATCGCCCTCATGGCGGTGGGGCTGTGGCGCAGCGCCTCCGGCGGCGTGCCCGCCGTGGGGCCCGTGTCGCCGGCACCAGAGCCCACGGGCAGCGTGCCGACCGTCGCCCCCACCGACACCGCGACGGCAGTACTCGACACGGCGACCGCCGTCGGCGAGACCGTGACCGTCCAGTACTCCCTGCCGAACGGCACGCGTGTGCGCTCCGCCATCCCGCCCGCGACCCTCGCCGCCGCGGTCACGCCCGGCGGTGGCCTCGACGGTGCGGTGCTCGCCCGGTCGGTCGACCCGGCCCTGCTCGGCGTCGTGCGCCCCGCCGCCGACGCCCGCTTCCGCATCGTCGACCACCGCGTCACCATCGTCCCCGCCCGAGTCGGTGCCCGCATCACCGAGACGAGCCTCGCCGCCGACGTGGCCTCCGTGCTCGGCGCGGTGGGGGAGTCGCGTACCGTCACCCTGCACCCCGAGCCCGTCGCACCCGCCCGCAGCACCGCCGACGCCCGTGCCCTCGGCGTCACCGAGCTCGTGGCGTCCTACCGGCAGGAGTTCCCGCCCGCCCACTACCGCTCGGTGAACATCGGCACCGCCGCCCGCTACATCTCGGGCACCCTGCTGCAACCCGGGCAGGTGTTCTCCATGAATGACACCATCCGTGAGCGCACTCCGGCGAACGGCTACATGGAGGGCTGGATCATCGGCCCCGACGGTGTCTTCACCATGGCGCTCGGGGGAGCGGTGAGCACCATCACGACGGCCATGTACAACGCCGCCTGGGCTGCCGGCCTGCAGTTCGTCGAGCACCGTGCGCACTCCATCTACATCGCCCGCTACCCGCCCGGCCGTGAGGCCACGGTGTCGTGGGGTGCCTTCGACATGCGCTTCCGCAACTCGCTGTCGCACGCGCTGTTCATCACCGTGCAGGTGCATCCATCGTCGGTGGAGGTGTTCCTGTGGGGCACGCGGGAGTGGGACCGCATCGGCACCGTGTTCGGCCCCTGGACCGATCGCGTGCCGTACCGCACCATCCGCAGCAGTGCCTCCGGCTGCACGCCGCAGGACGGCATGGACGGCTTCCGCATCACCACCTGGCGCACCTTCATCCGGGGCGGTCGCGAGGTGCGGCGCGAGGAGTTCCGCACCCGCTACCTGCCGTCCCCGCGGGTGGTGTGCGTGCCGCCGCCGGCGCCCTCCGCCACCGTGACACCCACCGTCACACCGGGTCCTCCGACCCCCTCGCCCACGGCCGTCACGCCGACCGCCGTCGACACCACGACGTCCGCCGCGTCACCGTGACCCCCGGGTTCGCCACCCTCCCTGCTGGTGCAGAATGAGCCCGAGATCTTGGGAGGATCCATGACCTACGTCATCACCGCAGCCTGCGTCGACGTGAAGGACAAGGCCTGCATCGAGGAATGCCCTGTCGACTGCATCTACGAGGGCGACCGCATGCTCTACATCCACGCTGACGAGTGCGTGGACTGCGGCGCCTGCGAGCCGGTGTGCCCGGTCGAGGCGATCTTCTACGAGGATGACGTGCCAGGCGACCAGGCCGACTTCAAGCAGGCGAACGTCGACTTCTTCGCCGACCTCGGGTCCCCCGGGGGCGCCGCGAAGATGGGCAAGCAGGGCTTCGACGCGCCGCTCGTCGCCGCGTTGCCGCCGAAGTCGCACTGACGCGTGACGGAGCACGACTGGCCCGAGGCGCGGCCGCTGCCGGACTTCCCGTGGGACCTGCTCGAGCCGCACAAGGCCCGCGCCCGCGAGATCGGCATCGTCGACCTCTCCATCGGCACGCCCGTCGACCCCACACCCGAGGTCGTGCGGCAGGCGCTGTGTGCTGCCGCTGACGCTCCCGGCTACCCGACGGTGTGGGGCACGCCAGCCCTGCGCGAGGCCGTGGCCGGCTGGCTGCGGCGTCGGCTCGGCGTGGACGCCGATGCGGATGCGGTGCTCCCCACCATCGGCTCCAAGGAGCTGGTGGCGATGCTGCCGTTCCAGTTGGGCCTGAGCGCCCGCGATGTGGTCGCCATCCCCGCCGTCGCGTATCCCACGTACGACGTCGGCGCCCGGCTCGCGGGTGCCGCGATCGTCACCGCCGATGGCGTTGACGAGCTCGAGCAGGCCCGCCGACGGGTCGAGGCCACCGGGCGCACGCTGCGCCTCGCATGGCTGAACTCGCCCTCGAACCCCACTGGTGCCGTCACGTCCGCTGCGGAACTCGCGGCCATCGTGGCGTGGGGTCGCGCCCATGGCGTGCTCATCGTGAGCGACGAGTGCTACATCGAACTCGGCTGGGAGGCCGAGCCCGTCTCGGTGCTCCATCCCTCGGTGTGCGGTGCCGCCCACGACGGGGTGCTCGCCGTGCACTCCCTGTCGAAGCGCTCCAACCTTGCCGGCTACCGCGGCGCCTTCATCACGGGCGATGCGGCGATGGTTCGGCGACTGCTCGCGATCCGCAAGCACTCCGGGGCCATGCTGCCCTCGCCCATCCAGGCGGCGATGATCGCTGCCTATGGGGACGACGAGCACGTGCAGCGGCAACGGGCCGTCTACGCGGCCCGTCGGGCGCAGCTGCGGCCGGCTCTCGACCAGGCGGGCTTCCGCGTCGACGCGTCCGAGGCCGGGCTGTACCTGTGGGCCACCCGCGGTGCGGACGCCTGGGACACCGTCGCCGCCCTCGCCGACCTCGGCATCCTCGTCGCCCCTGGCGCGTTCTATGGTGCGGCTGGGGCGCAGCATGTGCGCATCGCCCTCACCGCCACGGACGAGCGCATCGCCACCGCCGCGGCGAGACTGACCGAAGGGCTCATGCCCGCCCCGCAAGCCCGCCACTAGGTTCTTCCCATCAACCGACTGGAGCCAGCATGTCCGACTACGTCCTGCACCACCCCGCGGGCGACCTCGATCTCCCCGTGCACGCGGCAACGGTGGGTAGTTCCGGGCTTGAGATCACGCCGCTGCTCGCGAAGACGGGCCAGGTGACGCTCGACTACGGGTTCATGAACACCGCCGCCTGTGCGTCGGCCATCACCTACATCGATGGTGACGCCGGCATCCTGCGCTACCGCGGCTACCCCATCGAGCAGCTGGCCGAGCAGTCGACCTTCTATGAGGTCGCCTACCTGCTCATCTACGGCGAGTTGCCCACGCCGGCGCAGTACGCCGAGTTCGAGGCCAACATCAAGGCCCACACCATGGTGCATGAGGACCTGCGCCACCTCTTCGACGCCTTCCCGTCCAACGCGCACCCCATGCCGGTGCTGTCCTCCGCCGTGTCGGCGCTGTCCACCTTCTTCCAGGACTCGCTCGACCCCTTCAACCCCGAGCACGTGCACGTGGCCACCATCCGCCTGCTGGCGAAGGTGCCCACGCTCGCCGCGCTCGCGCACAAGAAGAGCGTCGGTCAGCCGCACGCCTACCCGAAGAACCACCTCGGGCTCGTCGAGAACTTCCTGCGCATGACCTTCGCCGTGCCGGCCGAGGAGTTCCACGCCGATCCCATTGCGGTGAAGGCCCTCGACCAGCTGTTCATCCTCCATGCCGACCACGAGCAGAACTGCTCGACGTCCACGGTGCGACTCGTCGGCTCCTCGCACGCGAACATGTTCGCCTCGGTGTCCGCAGGCATCAACGCGCTCTTCGGCCCGCTCCACGGCGGCGCCAACCAGGCGGTGCTCGAGATGCTGAACGACATCCACCGTTCGGGCATGAGCGCCGAGGAGTTCATCGCCAAGGTGAAGGACAAGGAGACCGGCATCAAGCTCATGGGCTTCGGTCACCGCGTCTACAAGAACTTCGATCCGCGTGCCCGCATCATCAAGAAGACCGCGGACGAGGTGCTCACGGCCCTCAAGATCGATGACCCGCTGTTCGAGATCGCCAAGACCCTCGAGGCCGCGGCCCTCAACGACGAGTACTTCATCAGCCGCAAGCTGTACCCCAACGTCGACTTCTACACGGGCCTCATCTACAAGGCCATCGGCTTCCCGACCGAGATGTTCACGGTGCTGTTCGCCCTCGGTCGCCTGCCGGGCTGGATCGCACAGTGGCGCGAGATGATCGAGGACCCGACGACGAAGATCGGCCGCCCGCGCCAGGTCTACGTCGGCGCCCCCGAGCGCGACTACGTGCCGCTCGCACAGCGCTGACCGCACACAGAGGAGCAACATGATCGAGTACACCGTCGTCGACCCCGCCACAGGCGAGGAGATCCGGCGCTACCCCACGGCCACGGATGCCGAAGTGCAGGCGGCCGTGGCCACCGCAGACGCCGCCCACGTTGCGTGGGCTGCACGATCGATCGCCGACCGCGCCGCCGTGGTGCGTCGCATCGGTGACCTCCACATCGAGCGCGCGGCTGCCCTCGGCGCCAGCATTGTGCAGGAGATGGGCAAGCCCCTCGCCGACGCGATCGGCGAAGTCGAGTTCTCGGGTGCGATCTACCAGTACTACGCCGACAATGCCGAGACCCTGCTCGCCGACAAGCCGGTTGCCCTCCAGGGCGGCGCGGGCAGCGCCTTCATCCGCCCCTCGTCGCTCGGCGCGATCCTCGGCATCATGCCCTGGAACTACCCCGCCTACCAGGTGGCCCGCTTCGCTGGCCCCAACCTCGTCGTCGGCAACACGGTCGTGCTGAAGCACGCCCCGCAGTGCCCTCAGTCGGCGGCCATGATCGCGCAGATCTTCGCCGACGCCGGAGTCCCCGCCGGCGTCTACGTGAACATCTACGCGACGAATGAGCAGATCGCCGACGTCATCGCCCACCCGGCCATCCGCGGCGTGTCCCTCACCGGCTCCGAGCGCGCCGGCGCTGCGGTGGCCGAGATCGCCGGACGCAACCTGAAGAAGTGCGTGCTCGAGCTCGGTGGCTCCGATCCGTTCATCGTGCTGAGCACGGATGACATGGATGCCACGGTGGAGGCGGCCGTCTTCGGACGCACCGACAACAACGGGCAGGCCTGCAACGCCGCGAAGCGCATGGTCGTCCTCGACAGCCTCTACGACGACTTCGTCGAGCGCTTCACCGCAGCGATGCTCGGTCGCGAGGCGCGGCCGCTCAGCTCCACGCGGGCGGCGGACGTGCTTTCGAGCCAGGTCGAGCGTGCCGTCGCGCAGGGTGCCACCCTCGCGTCCGCGGGCGAGCGTCAGGGCACCTTCTTCCCGACGGGCGTCCTCACGAACGTCACGTCCGACAACCCCATCGCCCGCGAGGAGCTCTTCGGCCCGGTGGCGCAGGTGTACCGCGCGAAGGACGAGGCGGACGCCATCCGCATCGCGAACGACACCCCGTATGGCCTCGGTTCCTACGTCTTCACGACGGACCCCGAGCAGGCGCTGCGTGTCGCCAACGCCCTCGATACGGGCATGGTGTTCATCAACGGCGTCGGGCTCGACGCGCCCGAGCTGCCCTTCGGTGGCACGAAGCGCTCCGGGTTCGGCCGTGAGCTCGGCACGCTCGGCATCGAGGAGTTCATCAACAAGAAGATGATCCGCATCAACGGCTGACATCGCCGTCGCCGTGGTGGGCGGGGTCTCGGGTGCACCCGGGCCCCGCCCGCTTGTGTGCGCGAGGCATGAGGCTCCTGCGCTATGCGCCTCGCGTCGCGCAGCGCATCAGCGATGCGAACTGCTGACGCGTGCGTGCGGCGTCGATAGTCTGCCGCGGTGACCGACGACGCCCGCATCCCTGTCGGCTTGTCCCTCGGTGTCCATCGCGACGCCGCACTTGCGCGAGCAGCCGAGCACGTTGCCCACGCGTGGCGCGAGTTCGACACCGCGCGCGACACCGAGACCAGCCCCACGCCAGAACTCCTCGCCCTGCTGCGCCAACCCCTGCCGGAGGGTCCGGCTGACATCCTCGCGACGCTCGACAGCGCGGCCGAGGTGCTCGATGCCTCACTCGCGCAGGCGCGGCCACGGTTCTTCGCCTTCATCGGCTCCAGCGGCCTCGAGATCGGGGCCCTCGCCGACCTACTCGCGCACACCTACGACACCAACCTCGCCGTCGATGCGCGCGCCGCCACCCAACTCGAATGGCAGACCGTTGGCTGGCTCGCCGCGTTCCTCGGCTTCCCGGCACAGGCCGGCACCTTCACGAGTGGCGGCACCATCAGCAACATGACGGCGCTCGCCTCTGCGCGCGAGGCGGCAGTGCCCGGCGCGCGACACCGTGGGCTTGCTGGCGTGCGTCCCACCATGTACTGCTCTCGAGAGGCCCACCACTCCATCACCCGCGCCGCGGAGATGCTCGGCATCGGTGGTGCGCAGGTGCGGGGCATCGACATCGATGATGGACGCCGCATGCGCCCCGACCTGCTGCGGGCTGCGCTGGCGGAGGACCTCGCCGAGGGCTGCACGCCGATCGCCATCGTCGCCACCGCCGGTACCACGCTCACCGGTGCCGTCGACCCGCTGTACGAGCTCGCTGACATCGCTGAGGAGTTCGGGGTGTGGTTGCACATCGATGGTGCATACGGCATCCCGGCCGCGGCCACGGCGGGTGCTGCGCACCTCTTCGCCGGGCTCGAGCGTGCGGACTCCGTCACCATCGACTGTCACAAGTGGATGTTCGTGCCGAAGGCCTGCAGTGCGGTGCTCGTCCGCGACACGCGCGCGCTCACCAGCACCTTCTCCCACGACGAGGCCTACATGCCACACGAGGGTGGGCAGTTCAATGCCGTCGACATCACCCTTGAGTACTCGCGCCCCTTCCGCGCCCTCAAGCTCTGGCTCGCCTTCGCGGTGCATGGGGCGGCGGCAGTGCGCGGCGCCATCGCACGCAATCGCGAACAGGCGGAGCTGCTGTACGACCTGGCCTCGGCGCGGCCAGCGCTCGAAGTGCTGGCGCATCGACCGCAGCTCTCGATCGTGCCAGTGCGGCACCGCAATCGTGGCTGCACCGACATCGACGCACACAATGCCGCGTTGTGCTCGGCGTTGCAGCGGGATGGGCGCGTGTACGTCTCGCCGGCCATCATCGACGGCACCACCTGGCTTCGCCCCTGCTTCACCAACTTCCGCACGGCAGATGATGACGTGCGGGTGCTGGTCGCGGTGATCGAGGAACTCGGCGCCCAGTGCGACACGCTGCACTGATGCGGCCGTTCGCGCGCGATCTGAGCGATCAGCCTTCGAGGGCCTCGTCCACCTGTGGGGCGCGGCCCTCGTGCATGCCGAGGAGTGCGAGCAGCAGGTCCACCGCCTC
>JAKALQ010000090.1 GCA_021824095.1 Actinomycetes bacterium | reverse complement strand
CGGTGGGCACCTCGAGGCCGGCATCGGCGTGAGCCTCCTGCACCTCACGCGGCAGCCGCTCGCCACCACCTGCGCCGAGCTCGGCGTCCGCCTCGATGATCGCCACCGTGCGCTGGATCGGGCGCAGGCCACGGCCGAGGTGTTCCGGCGCATCCTCGGCTGCGGCGTGCCGGTGCGCACGCGGCCATCGCGCGTCACCGTCCCGGCCGTCGCACACGAGGCCCCGCTGCAGCCACGACCCTCGAGCAACGTCGCCACTGCGCACCTGCCGGTGCACCGGCTCGTGCTGCCCGCCGATGACGACCCAGCCCTCTCCTACCTCGCCATGGTCGACCGCTACCTCGATGCCGGCCTGCTCACCCCGAGCGATCGGCTGGAGTTGCAGCGCTACGCCGGCGCCCTCGGCGTGACCCGACGCGTGCCATCGCTGCATGCCGCCTACGTGGAGGCCCTCGCCTGCGCGAGTTGGCGTGAGGCCGGACTCAGCCCCGGCGAGTGGTCGTTCCTCGGCGGGGTCGCGCGCGAGCTCGGCGCCCCACTGCCACTCCCCGGGCCGACGCCCGTGGGTCCCTGCATCCGCGTCGCGCCGGGCATGCGCGTGGGCTTCGACGGGTCCATGCACACCGGCCACGACGGGACGCGCGACCTGCGTGCCCTCGCGGTGCTGCACCACCTCATCCCCGTCGATGTCGTCACCGAGCGCTCCTGCGACCTCGTCGTCTGTGCCAACCTCGAGCGCGCCGCACGCGACGGCACCCGTGCGTGGACCTACGGCATCCCGATCATGGATGCCGCCGCATTTCGCCGACAGTTGGAGGCACGATGACCTGGCCCGCTCCCCTCACCGTCGTGGTCGACGGCACCCGCGACGAGGTCGCCGTGTGGATCGTCATGACCGGGCGCCTGCTCGAGGCGCGTGAGTCGCGCTTCACCGCCGCCTGGGTGGTGCACGCCGCCGCCGTCGACGCGCTGCAGGTGTGGCGCGCGGACACCCCGGTGCTCGCCACGGATCGTGGCCTGGGATACCTCCCCGAGCACTACCTCGACGAGGCTGCCGTCGTGCACGGCACCCAACTCATGGAGGCACTCGTGAGTCGCATCCGCGTGCTCAACACGGCCTTCGACATCGAGCACACCCGCACGCCTGGGGCGCGATCCCTCACCTCACCGGTGTGGCCCGACATCGAACACCTCGGACTGCCGACGGAATCACCCGCCCGCATGGAGTCACCGCGCGACCTCGCCTTCCGCAATGCGCTGTGGCTGGCGCGCTTCGCCAATGCCTGGGAGGCCGTCGAGGAGCAGCGCGACGCCCAGCCCTACCTGCGCGACGTGGCGCTCGTGTCCTGAGGCGCACGAGGGCGGCACGTCCGCGGTCAGAGCCGTTCGAGGGGTGCGGTGCAATGCCACAGCGCTCGCTGCAGCACCTCGGGACCCACGGGCTTCGTGAGGTGCAGGTCGAAGCCGGCGTCATGCGCCGCCTCGATATCCGTAGGGGTGGCGAAACCGGTGAGTGCGATGCGCGGCACCGCATGCAGCACCGGATCGTCTCGCATCGCCGCGGCGACCTCGAGGCCGGTCATCCCCGGCAGCCCGATGTCGCACAGCACCACATCGGGTGGGCTCGTGCGGGCGAGCGCAAGGCCGTCCGGGCCGTTGGCCGCCACGGTGGGCTCGTGCCCCAGCAGGTGCAGCACGTGGGCCGTCATGGCAGCGAGGGCACTGTCGTCCTCGATGAGCAGCACCCGCAGGTGACGGGCGGCAATGGCGACGGACGGCGTCAACGGCTCCGGCGCCATGGTCTCGGTACGTGCAAGGGGCAGTGTCACCACGAAGCGTGACCCCTGGCCGGGGCCGGAGCTGGTGGCGTCAATGGTGCCGTCATGCCGCTCCACGATGTCGCGGGCGATCGACAGGCCCAATCCCAAGCCCGTCGGCCGGTCACCGCTCCATCGGGGCGGGAGGCCGAAGGGGGTGAAGAGCGCCGACAGGGTCTCGGCGTCCATGCCGAGCCCGCTGTCCTCGACCGTCACCACAGCAGTGCGATGCACCTCGTCCATGTGCGCCGACAGCGACACCCGTCCCTCCGTCGGCGTGAACTTGGCCGCGTTCTGCACCAGGTTGGTGAAGGCCTGCGTGATGCGCACCCGGTCGCCCGCGATGGGCATGGGGACATGCGGCAGGGTCACCTGCAACGTGAGCCCCTTGGCGCGCAAGGGCAGCGTGGCATCCTCCGCGATGGCCGCAAGGATCCCGACGAGGTCGAGCGGCTCGGGGCGCAACTCAATGCGACCATTCGCCAGCCTGGTCACATCGAGCAGGTCATCGACGAGGCGCGTCACCTGCGACAGCTGCCGTTCCATCACGCGCAATGCGAGCGCAGGGTCTGCATCGGAGGCATCGGGGCGGCGCAGCGTCCAGAGGGCCAGCCCCATCGCCGCAAGGGGGTTGCGCAGCTCATGGGAGAGCGCGCTGATGAAGCGGTCCTTCTGCACCGCCACCTGGCGCAGCTGTGCCGCGGTGTCAGCGAGAGCGCGGGCGTCCCGATGGCGGTCGGTCACATTGCGCCACGACAGGCTGAGACGATCACCGAAGACGGTCTGCGCTCGGACGTCGAGGTACTGGTCGTCACCCAGCACGCCGGTGCCGATGGGGAAGTCGTCGAGCAGCAGCGGCTCCGCAGTCTCGAGGGCCAGCACCAGGTGGCCGAGGAAGCCCGAGGTGATGAGCGACTCGGTCGCGACGGATCGAAGGGTGCGTCCGACGAGGTCGACGCGCTCCAGGCCAAGGTAGCGACAGGCCGCCATGTTGGCGTCCAGGTAGAGGAAGTCGATGACGCGACCGTCATCGCCGCGCACGGCCTGCATGAGTACCTGCGGCTCAAGCGCCGCATCGGTGACTGCCCGCAGCAGTTCCGCCTGCGTGGTCGCGCGGGTTCGCTCGCTCACGAGGTCCTCGATGATCGCGTACCCGGCCACGATCGACACCAGGGTGCCGTCGGCATCGCGGACCGGGGCGAGCCGCTGCGCCATCCAACGGAAGCTGCCGTCATGCGTCCGCAGGCGCACATGGATGTGGGGGCTCGCCTCATCGAAGGGGAGGCCGTCGTTGAGCGGGTCGAGTTCATGGACGACCCGTGCACGATCGCTCGGGTACACGAGGTCGAGGAAGGGACCGTCCACCAGCGTCTCCGGCGCCCAACCCAGATCGTGGCGCACCCGATCCGACACCCAACGGATGCCACCGTCATGCCCGATCTCGAACACGATGTCGGTGGTGCTCTCGGCGAGCACGCGGTAGCGCCACTCGCTCGCCAGCAGTTCGGAGGTGCGACGCCGCACCTCGTCCTCGAGCTGCTCGGCTAAGGCGCGCGCCTGTGCTGCCGCAGGGTCCTCCGCATCGCGCTCGTCGGTGATGTCGCGTGAGATGCCGACGAGGTGCGTGGGCACGCCCGCCGCGTCGCGGATGACGGCACGGCGGTCGCTGAACCAGCGGAACTCCCCCGACTTCACCTGCCAGCGGTACTCGACGACGAGGTCCGGATCGAGCCCCTCTGCAATGCGCCGCTGCTGCTCCACCGAGATGGCCCGATCGTCCGGATGCACCCGCGCGTAGGCCTCCTCGGCGGAGATGGCGTTGATCTCGTCGAGGGTGAAGCCCGTGAGCGCGACCTGCCGGTCGTTCATGTACGTGTAGCGACCGGTCTCCAGGTCCAGCAGGTTCACCGCCACGGGAACGTTGTCCAGGACGCGACGCGCGAACTCCATCGGATCGCCCTCCCCTCCCATGGACATCGCACGGACGTCTCGCATGTGATCCCCCGATCATGCGGTTGCGCGGTTCCCGTGGCCTTCGTACGCCATGTGTCGGGAAACCGCCAGAGTCGATGTAGGGATGTCCCCATGTGGGGGCCTTCGCATCATGCGTCGGCCCCCTCCACCACCACGGCGTCACGACCCGCGGCCTTGGCCCGGTACATGGCCGCATCGGCACGCGCGATGGCGGCATCGCGCTCGATGCCGTCCTCGATGAGCACAACGCCGAGGCTCATGCTCACCTGCAGGCACAGGTCGCCGAGTCGCATGGGTTCGGCCACCGCCGCCCGCAGCTGCTCGGCGATCCGCACCGCCTGCCCCATGGTCTCCATGTCCGCGAGCAGCACGAGCATCTCGTCACCGCCAAGGCGTGCCACCGCATCGCCGGTGCGCACATGGCCCCGCAGGCGGTCGGCGACGGTCCGGATCACCGCATCACCGACGGCATGCCCGTAGCGGTCATTGATGTGCTTGAAGTGGTCGAGGTCGCAGAGCACCACAGCAACGCGTCCACCGCCCGACGGCGGGCGGGCGATGGCATCATCGAGGGCGCGCATGGCGGCACCGCGGTTCAACAGGCCGGTGAGGTCGTCGTGGTGGGCGTGCTGCTCGAGATCGGCGAGTGCCCGCATGTCGTCGCTCACGTCCACCATGCAGACGAAGAGCAATGGCGCCATGCGCGTACGGTCGTCCACGCCGGTGACGCGCATGTCCACCCAGCGGTCGCCACGATCCGGGGTGGTCACGCGGGCTCGCACCCGCGCATCTCGCGCAAGACCGGACGTGACATCGGCGATGGCGTTGCCGCAGCGGGCGAGGTCATCGGCATGCAGGCGTTGCCACAGGCCGCTGCGACCCTGCATGGCGCCCACACCGAGCAGTTCGCGCAGGGCGGGGTTGCCGGCAACAACCTCGCCAGTGCGGCGCAGGAGTCCCAGCGCCACGGGACTGTGCAGGAGCCCGGTCACCAGCAGGTCATCGTCGAACTGGTGCGCGGTGCCGCTGCCGGAGAGGAGGTCGAAGGTGGTCACAGGTGCAGGCTTGCATCTGGGTGGTTCGGGGGTGTCCGCGTGCGCTCACAATGCGCTCACAGTCGCGGCCGCTTCGGGCCGTGTCGGGTCAGTCGCGCAGACGGAAGCCCACGCCACGCACGGCGCAGCCGACCCGTGGGCCCCCGGCCTCGAGGATGCGGGCGCGCAGGCGTGACAGGTGCACGTCGAGGTGATGGTCGGCGCCAAACCAGTTGCCCCAGGCGCGCTCGATGAGCTGCTCGCGTGTGAGCACGCGGGACGGGCGCTCGGCGAGCGCGGCGAGCAGGTCGAACTGGATGCGCGTGAGTTCGACGGGGGTGCTGCCGACGGTGACGGTGCGCGACTGCATGTCGATGCGCAGGCCCGGCGTCTCGTACACCGGGCCGGCGTCTCGCTCCATGCGCCCGGACTCTCGACGCAGCACCGCATCGACATGCGCGGCGAGCACGCGAGGGGCGACCGGCTTTGTGAGGTAGTCGTCGGCGCCGATGGAGAGGCCCGCCACCTGGTCGATGTCGTCCTGGCGGGCCGTGAGGAACACCACCGGGACGTCGCTGAAGCGGCGGATGCGACGACAGGCCTCGAAGCCGTCGATGCCGTCGGTGCCGAGGTTCACGTCGAGCACCACCAGCGACGGCGTCTGCGTGCGGCAGGCTTCGATGGCCTCCTCGCCGGTGGCAGCCTCGCGCACGGTGTGCCCCTGCTCGCTGAGCGTGGCTCCGATGAGGCCGCGCATGTGCGGGTCATCATCGACGACGAGGACCTGCGCCTTGGTCATGGCGTCGACTCCAGGCAGCGCCGCAGCGCCGTGAGGGCGGCGCGGGTCTCGGGATCGGCCTCGGCGACGTCATCGGGTGCGTTGCTGGCAGCTGGCGTCGCGGCGAAGGGTCGGGAAATCCCCTCAAGCCGACGGGCGAGCAACGCGGCCTCCAGGAGGCCGAAGCTGGCGAGGGTGCCAGCGAGTCGGTGCGCGATGGTGGCGAGGTCACGGAGGTGCGGATTGGTCAGTACGGCCAGGGCATCCGTGATGACGAGCGCGCGATATTCCGCGATGTAGCGCGCCACATGCATGGCCACGTCCGGTTGCATGGTCCCAACCCTTCTGACCCGACGCCGGGAGCCAATCACGCGCCGAAGG
>JAKALQ010000017.1 GCA_021824095.1 Actinomycetes bacterium | reverse complement strand
CTTGCGCGTGGGCGGCAGGTCGGCGTTGGCGGCTGCGCGCACGAACGCGTGACGCCCTTCGACGACGTACTGCAGCGCCGCCCGCATCCACAGTTCGATGGCCTCGTGCTCGTCCTGCGCCGGCGCAGTGGCCTGCTTGAGGTGCGCCGCCATGGTGATGAGCTCGTCGACGAGGATGTCGGCGATCATGTCGGCACCGGACGCGAAGTAGGAATAGACGCTCGATCGAGCGATGCCGACGCGTTCGGCCACCGCGGCCACGGTGACGGCACCGATGCCCTGCTCCTTGGCAATCTCCGCAGCAGCGTTCAGCAGCGCGGTCTGACGCAGGTCCCGGTTCTCGGCGACGGTGTGCCCGACGATCTTCGGCATGGTGCCAGTATCGCAGGCGGTGCTGGTATCGCAGGCGACGGGACGCTCACCATCGGCTGGCGAGGTGCGCCGGCGGGCGCCGCACGTCGCGGACACGTGCGCTGCACGCAGGACGAACGAACGCGTACCAATCCCCGTGCACTGCACGCAGAAACGACGGCAGGCACCAGTGCGTACGGCCGGCACCGACCCGCCGCGGCGACTCAGCCGCGCGCGATCACGGCGTCGCGCAACTGCCCCATGGCCTGCTCGAGAACGCTGCGCGGGCACCCGACGTTCATGCGCGCAAAGCCCGACCCGCCCGGCCCGAAGGTCTCGCCCGCGTTGAGCCACAACCCGGCGTCGTCCGTGAGGAAGGCCTGCAGGGCCTTGTCGTCGAGCCCGAGCGCGCGGAAGTCGAGCCACAGCAGGTAGGTGGCCTCAGGCTCGACGAGCCGCACCTGCGGCAGGTGCTCGGCGAGGAAGTCGCGGACGTAGGCGACGTTGCCGCGCAGGTACTCGAGCAGCTCCTCGAGCCACGCCTCACCGCCCGCGTAGGCGGCGGCACAGGCGACGTACCCGAGCTGGTTGCCGCCGTGCATGCCGGCGCGCTGCATCTCTTCCTCGAGCACGGCCCGCATGGGTCCGTGCTTGATGAACACGTTGGACGTGAAGAGGCCGGCGATGTTGAAGGTCTTGCTCGGTGCCGTGCACGTGACCGTGATGTCGGCGTACTCGGGGCGCAGTGCGGCGAACACCTCATGCCGGCGGGTGGTGTCGAGCATGAGGTCCTGGTGGATCTCGTCCGACACCACGATGACGCCATGGGCCAGGCAGATGTCGCCCATGCGCAACAGTTCGTCGCGCGTCCATGCGCGTCCGACGGGGTTGTGGGGATTGCAGAGGATGAACACCTTCACGTGCTCGTCGACGATCTTGCGCTCGAAGTCGTCGAAGTCGATCTCGTAGCGGCCGTCGCGCAGCAACAGCTCGTTGTAGACCAGGCGACGGTCATTGAACTTCACCGCCGAGTGCATGGGCGGGTACACCGGCGGCTGGATGAGCACCGCATCGCCCGTCTTCGTGTAGGCGCGGACGGCCGCGGTGAAGGCTGACACCACACCGGACGTCTTCACCACCCAGGAACGGTCGATCTCCCAGCCGAAGCGGCGGCGCATCCAGCCCGAGAGGGCGTCGAAGTACTCGGCACCCGTATCGGAGTAGCCGAAGATGCCGTGCCCGACGGCTGCGGCGAGCGCATCGATGACGGGCTGCGGCGAGCGGAAGTCCATGTCGGCCACCCACATCGGCAGGACGTCGGCGGGCTTGCCGCGCTCCTTGGCGAAGTCCCACTTGATGCTGTTCGTGCCGTGCCGGTCGATGATCTCGTCGAAGCGCGATGCCATGCCGGCAGGGTATTGCACGCGTCACCACGACGGCAGTGTGCGGTCCGGTGGCGCGGCGAGCGTGGTCGCGCAGCAGGTGACCGTCCCACGGCAGGCGGAGCACAACCGTGACGGGACGCGGCCCCGGTCGCACGCGCCGGTGAGGGTCGCACGCGCAGGTCAGGCGAGGGCGCGGTCGAGGTCGGCGATGAGGTCGTCCGCCGCCTCGATGCCGACAGACAGGCGCAGCAGCCGCTCGGTGATGCCGCGCCGACGCCGCTCGGCCTCCGGCACGTCGGCATGGGTCTGGGTGAACGGGTACGTGATGAGGCTCTCCACGCCGCCGAGGCTCTCGGCGTAGGCGATGAGCTGGACGCGATCGAGCACCCGCAATGCGGTGGCCTCGTCGACGAGCTCGAACGACAGCATGGACCCAAAGCCCCGCGCCTGCTGCGCACTCACCGCATGGTCGGGGTGGTCGGGCAGGCCCACGTAGTGCACGGCCGCTACCTTCGGGTGCCCGCGCAACCACGATGCGATCGCCAGCGCATTGCGCTGCGACGCCTCCATGCGCAGGGCGAGGGTCTTGATGCCGCGGATCTGCAGCCAGGCGTCGAAGGGGCCAAGGGCGTAGCCGACGCTGCCGAAGATGGTGCGGATGCGCGCGGCCAGGTCGGACGAGGCGGTGACGACGTACCCCGCAAGCGAGTCATTGTGGCCGCCGAGGTACTTGGTGCCGGAGTGCACGACGATGTCGGCGCCGAGCCGCAAGGGGTTTTGGAAGTAGGGCGACAGGAAGGTGTTGTCGACGATGACGAGCAGGCCGTGACGCTTCGCGACGGCGACGGCTGCCGCGATATCCGTCACGTGCATCATCGGGTTCGTTGGCGTCTCGATGAAGACGGCGCGGGTGGTATCGCGAATGGCCGCCTCGAGCGCCACCACGTCGTCGGTGTCGACGCCATCGAAGGTGACGCTGCGCTTGCCGAGCACGGTGCGGAAGTAGCGGATGCTGCCGCCATAGAGGTCATCCGAGTGCAGGATGTGGTCACCGGGGGCGAAGAGGTCGCCCACGCAGGCGATGGCCGCCATGCCGGTGGCGCAGGCCACCGCGTCGACACCGCCCTCGAGGTCGGCGAGCAGGCGCTCGAGATGGTGGCGCGTGGGGTTCTCGACGCGGGAGTAGTCGTACCCGGTCGTCTGGCCGACCCCGGGGTGGGCAAAGGTCGCCGTCGCGTAGATCGGCACCGACACGGCGCCATGCACGTCCGCCGGCTGGTCGCCACCGTGGACGACGCGGGTCTCGAGCTCCATGCGCCCTCCGTTCCTCGGGCGCACAGCGTAACCGCGGGTGGTCCCACGACCTCCGGCCCAGCCTCCTCGCACCCCACCCGCGCCCCACCCCATCCGCGCCCGCGATCTGTTGTTCTGGGCCCGAATCCCGTCCGGAATGGGCCCAGAACAACAGATCGTCGGGGATCGGACAGCGGGAAGGACGGCGTACCTGGTGCGATGCCGACGGCGGGAAGGACCGCTTGCGGTTCGGCGTTCCATGGGCACGTCTGGCATCCTTGGCCAGCACGCAGGAGGTGACCATGCCCACGTACGAATACCTCTGCCAGGACTGCGACCAGCCACTCGAGGTCTTCCAGTCATTCACCGACGCGGCACTCACCGAGTGCCCCGCATGCGGTGGGTCGCTGCGCAAGGTCTACGGCAGCGTCGGCGTCGTGTTCAAGGGGTCCGGCTTCTACCGCACCGATTCACGCGACAGCAAGAGCGCGGCGACGGTGGCCCAGCCGAAGACGGCCAAGGCCGACGCGGCCCCCGCCGCGAGCGCACCCACGACGAGCACAGCCGCCAGCACGACGTCGTCGAGCAGCGCCGCCTCCGCCTGAGTCACGGCACTGCGCGGCGCGGGCAGCAGGACGCGCGCCACCACGTCGACGTGCAGCGTCTCCACGTCCGGCCTCCCCGCGCTCGGTCACGAGCCGTGGTGCGGCGGCCGGTTGCGCTCGAACTCGGCGTCACGCTCGGCATCCTCGGCCCGTCGCTGCGCCTCCGACTCGCGCAGGCGGCGGTCGTCCGCCGTCTCCTCCGGCAGCAACTCGACGCCGTCCAGGGCAGCCCGCAGCCGTCGCCGGGCCTCCGCCCGGCGTGCCTCGTCCGGCGACTGCGCAACCATGCGATGCAGCGTAGCGACGCCAGCCGCCCGCACATGGACGGGAGAATGGCCTCATGCGGGTGATGGCGGCGGCAGAGTGGCGACCACGGGCCGCCGTCCACGCCGCCCGTGTCGACGCCTGGGCGTCCGGCAAGTTCGCACGACACGGCGAGCGGCACCCCATCGACGACTTCCTGTGGCACTACTACTCGCATCGGCCCGCACACCTGCGACGCTGGCACCCCGGCGTCGGCATCGGCCTGCAGGACGCCGCCGAGCACGCCAGCTGGCCGCACTACGTGACACGCGACGGTGTCACCACCGCCGACCCCACGACGCTCGGCGACCGCCGCCGCTCACTGGTGTGGATGCGCGACCTGCTTGCCCGCACCCTCGAACGCGAACCGCGCTTCGGAGGGGCGTCCCGTGGGGTGGTGGATTTTCGGGCCGTGACGTCGTGGCGTAGCCGGACGTGAAGGCCATCGTGCAACAGTCAGTGAGTACCGACTAAAGAACTCACAAAGGACATGTTGCACGATGGCTATGGATCATTCTGCCCTGCTGGGCTTGCTGGAAACACTCACCGCTGCGGAAGCCGACGACCGGGTCCGGTTGGGCATGCAGCGGCTGTATCAGGAACTCGTCGATGCTGAGGCTGCGGTGAAGATCGGTGCCGATCGTTGGGAACGCACCGATGACCGGGTCGCGGTGCGCAACGGCTCCAGATCGCGAACCCTTGCCACGACGGCTGGGGATCTGGAGCTGCGGATCCCGAAGCTGCGGACCGGGTCGTTCTTCCCGGCGCTGCTGGAGCGTCGGCGCCGGATCGATCAGGCACTGTTTGCGGTGGTCATGGAGGCCTACGTCCACGGCGTCTCCACCCGCAAGGTCGATGACCTGGTCGCAGCGCTCGGGGTCGCCTCGGGCATCTCCAAGTCGGAGGTGTCTCGGATCTGCGCAGACCTCGATGAAGAGGTGCAGGCGTTTCGGGACCGTGACCTCGACGCCCATGACTACCCGTACGTGTTCCTCGATGCCACCTATTGCAAGGCGCGTCTCAACCGTCGCGTGGTGTCCCAGGCGGTCGTCGTCGCCATCGGTGTCGCTGCCGACGGCAAACGCGAAGTTCTGGGCTTCGATGTTGGGGATTCAGAAGATCGTGCCTTCTGGACCGGCTTCCTGCGCACCCTGCGCGCCCGCGGCCTATCAGGCGTGCAACTGGTCATCTCTGATGCCCACGAAGGACTCAAAGCCGCGATCAGTTCGGTGTTTCTCGGTGCCACCTGGCAGCGCTGCCGCGTGCACTGGCTGCGCAACCTGTTGACCCACGTCCCCAAGGGACACACCGAGATGGTGGCCGCCGCCATCCGCACCATCTTCAGCCAACCCACCACGGCCGAGGTTGATACCCAGTTCGACACCATCGCCATGATGCTCGGCCGACAGTTCCCGAAACTCGAGACGTTGATGACCGACGCGAAGACTGACGTCCTGGCCTTCGGCGCGTTCCCCAAAGCGCACTGGAAACAGATCTGGTCAACCAACCCGCTGGAGCGGGTGAACAAAGAAATCAAACGCCGCACCGACGTCGTCGGCGTGTTCCCCAACCCCGCCGCACTCCTGCGCCTGGCCGGGGCGGTACTCATCGAACAGCACGACGAATGGGCCGTCGCTGACCGCCGCTACTTCGCCGAACACACCATGGCGATGCTCACCAAGACGTCGCCCCCGACGCCGTCGCTAACCCTCACACTGGCCGAGACGGACACCCGCACGGCATGATCAGCACACACTGACTGGTGCAGGAGAAAACCCACCACTCAACGGGACGTCATCCGCTTCGGCTGCTTCGCCCTGCACGAGTGGGCCATGGTGTACGGGCTCGAGCAGCACGAGGTACGTCACGAGCAGGCGCCCCTGCGCCTCACCCCGCGCAAGATCCGCGAGGTCGTCGACCGCAGCACCCTGCGCTGCACCCACTACGACGCCTTCCGCTTCTCCACGCCGGAGGCCGCGCCGCTCAACGAGACGCAGCTCGATCGTGCGGGCCAGCTCGCGATGGAGCAGCCGGGCTGCCTGCACGCCAACATGGACGTGTACAAGTGGTGCTACAAGGCCGCGCCCTTCGTGAGCAGCGACCTCACTGCCGACGCCTTCGCTCTGGCCCGCGACATCCGGCTGCTCGACGTGCAGGCCTCGCCCTACGACCTGCGCGCCTGGGAAACCCCGTCACTCGACGTCGAGACCGCGGAGGGCAAGGCCGAGTTCATCGCACGCCAGCGCGACTTCACGATGCGAGCCAACGCCCTGCGCGGACGCCTCATCGCCGAATTCGACGCGGTGCTCGCCCTGGCGTGACGACGTGCGCGTCAGGCGCCTGCTGCTCGCTCCCACGCGTCGAAGGCCCACAGGTCGACATCGTCGAGCGCGATGCACCGATGGTCACGCGACTCGAGTGCGTCGATGAGCTGCGCACGGTGCTCCGTCGCATGGTGGACGGCCTGCACGAGCAGGGTGGAGCGCAGCATGCGGCCCGTGCCGCCCTCATCCTCGAACTCGAGCACGGCATCGTCCGCAGCAACCGCCGTACGGATCTGCGCATCGAAGCCGGCCAGGCGTGCGGCCAGTGCGGGCACGTCAGCCATGGTCGCCGGCGCGGGCACCTCCTGCCAGCGCTCGATCCCGAGGCAGTGCACGTACCAGGTGGCACCGGACACGATGTGCTCCAGGATGCGGCGGGCCGTCCACTCGGGGTTCACGATGTAGGCGTCGAGGGCGGCGTCGGGCAGGGTGGCCACTGCCTCGTACACGCGGGCATTGGCCCAGGCCATGTGGTGCAGTGCGCGATCCATGCTGATCATGCGCACACCGTAGCGATGCGTGCACCACAGCAGGTGTGCACCACGCGCGCGCACGACGGACGTCACGCGCCGTGTGCGCACGCCAGACGAACGGGTGTCACTCGCCGAGGATGTCGCTGACGGCGAGCTTGGCCTCGACCTCGGAGCCGGCATTCACGGCCACCTCGGCCGCGCGCACGCAGGTGGCACGGTCAATCTGCGCAAGGAACCCGCGCACCTCGGCCAGTGCCGGCGGCGACATCGACAGCGATGACACCCCGAGGCCGACGAGCACCGCCGCCAGCTTGGGATCCGCGGCCGCCTCGCCGCACACCCCGAGTGGGCGGGCGAGGGCCTGCGCATGCCGGGCTGACGTCTGGATGGCGCGCAGCACGGCCGGATGCCATGAGGTGGTGAGGTCGGCGAGGCGCGCGTCGAGCCGGTCGGCGGCCATGACGTACTGCGTGAGGTCATTGGTGCCGAGGGAGCCGAAGTCGACCTCGCCGAGCACCTTGTCGGCCATGAGCGCGGCGGCCGGCGTCTCGACCATGACACCCACATGGCGGATACCGAGCGCACGGGCCCGGCCGGCGAAGTCACGCGCCTCGTCGGCAGTGGCAATCATGGGGGCCATGACCCACACGTCGGCGGCGCTCGAGGTGGCGGCGATGGCGAGGGCCTGCAACTGCCGGTTCACCACGTCGTTGTCGATGCGGTTGAGCCGCCAGCCACGCACACCGAGCGCCGGGTTCTCCTCCGCCTCGGCGGGGATGAACGGCACCGGCTTGTCGGAACCAGCGTCGATGGTGCGGACGACGACGCGACGGCCCGCCATGGCGGCGAACACCGCCTGGTACATCGCCACCTGCTCGTCGACGGTGGGCTCGGTCTGCCGTTCGAGGAACAGCAGCTCCGTGCGGAACAGGCCGATGCCCTCGGCGCCCGCGGCGGCAGCGGCCACGACGGCCTCCACCTTGCCCGCGTTCGCGAGCAGGGTCACCGGGGTGCCGTCCGCAAGACGGCCGGGGCCCGTCACTGCGGCCGCGCGCGCCCGCAGTGCGTCCTCGCGGGCACTGCGCGATGTGCGCTCGGCCTCGGTGGCCTCCACGAGGGCGACGCCCTCGCGGCCATCGACGAGCAGCAGCACGCCGTCCTCGACGCCGTCGACGCCGGTGCACCCGACAACGGCGGGGATGCCGAGGCCACGGGCCACGATCGCAGTGTGGGAGGTGGGACCGCCCTTCGCCACGACGAGGGCGAGGGCATGGTCAAGGTCGAGGGCCGCCGTGTCAGCGGGGGTGAGGTCATCGGCGACGATGACCGACGGCTGGGTGAGCCGGGTGGCGTGGTGCTCGATCCCGGCAAGGTGGTCGATGGTGCGGTCGGCGATCTCGTCGAGGTCCTGCACGCGTTCGGCGAAGTAGCCGCCGAGCGCCTCAAGCGCGGCGCGGAAGCCGGCGAAGGCCTCGCGGATGGACTCGCGGACGTCCGGGTACTCGACGTCATCGGTGAGTCGGGCGCCGATGGCCTCGACGAGTGCCGGGTCGCGCGCGATCATGGATTGGGCCTCGAGCACCTCGCGCGCCACGTCCATGGTGGCAGCAGCAGCACGACGTTCGAGGTCGTCGGCGACGGCGTCGAGGGCGGCGAAGACCTGCCGCGGGGAGGCCGCGACGGGCGCGCTCACGACGGTGCGCCGGATGCGGAACACGGGCCCCTGCGCGACGCCCGGTGAGACGCCGATGCCCGAGTACCGGATCATGCCGACGGCTCGTCGTCGTGGTTCGTGAGGACCAGGGTGGCCAACTGGTCGAGGATGGCCTCGGCGTCCTCGTGGTCGCCGACGGTGATCTCAAGTTCCTCGCCCTGCTTCACGCCAAGGGCGAGCACCGAGAGCATGGATGCCGCGTTCACGGCCTTGTCCCCCACGCGACCGACGGTCACGGGCACGCCTGCTGCTGCGGCGGCCTTCACGAGCAGGGAGGCGGGGCGGGCATGGAGCCCGACGCGGCTTCCGACGGCGACGATGCGGCTGGGCATGGGGTCTTCCCTTCGATCGGTGGTGTGCATGCGGTGTCGCGCCCTTGCGCGACGCGGTGGGCTCAGGAGCGTGCGCCCCGAGGCCCGGTGGTGGGGCGGACGCGCATGCACCGCGCCCGCCCCACGTCTGGAGTTGGGCCTACGCCTCGACCTCGGTCTTCGCCAGGCCCTTGGCGAAGATCACCGCGGCGGCCGTCACGACCATGCCGACGAGGATCGAGATGATGAACCCGAGCGGGTTGCCGATGAGCGGCAGCACCCAGATGCCACCGTGCGGGGCACGGAGCGTGGCACCGAAGACCTCGATGAGGGCACCGGTGACCGCGGAGCCGGCCATGATGGACGGGATGACGCGGATGGGGTCGGCCGCCGCGAACGGGATGGCACCCTCGGTGATGAACGACGCGCCGAGTACCCAGGCCGCCTTGCCGTTCTCGAGCTCCGACTCGGTGAACAGCTTCTTGCGGATGACCGTGGCAAGTGCGAGGCCGAGCGGCGGCGTCATGCCGGCGGCCATGACGGCGGCCATGGTGGTGAACGCGGAGCTTGACGAGGCGCTGCCCGCGGCCGTGAGGCCGGCGACACCGAAGGTGTAGGCCACCTTGTTCACCGGGCCACCCATGTCGAAGGCCATCATGAGGCCGATGACGATGCCGAGCACGATGGCCGAGCCCCCGGCGAGGCCGTTGAGCCAGTTCGTGGCACCGGTGTTGAGCGGCGTCACGATGTTCTTCACCACGAAGTACATGACGAGCAACGTGCCGATGACACTCAGGAGCGGGTTCACCACGACCGGCATGATCGAGCGGATTGCCGATGGCACGTTCCAGTTCGCGATCCAGCCCGAGATGGCACCGGCGACGAGGCCGCCGGCGATGGCACCGAGGAAGCCGGCACCGATCTGGCCTGCGACGGCACCGGCCGCCATACCGGGGACGATGCCCGGACGGTCGGACATGCCGAACGCGATGAAGCCGCCGAGCGCAGGGAGCAGGAATGCCCACGGCGCCATGGCCAGCCCGAAGAAGAACGCGCCGATGCGGACGTTTGCGGCCAATGCGACCTTGTTCGCGTCCACGCCATCGAGCGCGTTCTGGACCGTCAGGCTGGTGAAGCCGTGCGGGTCACCCGAGATCATGAATCCAAGTGCGATGAGAATGCCGCCAGCGGTGACGAACGGGATCATGTACGACACGCCCGTCATCAACCACATGCGCAACTTGTGTCCTGCACCCACAGTCTTGCCCTTCTGCTTGAAGCGCACCGATCGGCTGCCGACCGGTGTCCTGCTGTCACATCAGGCAGGCGCCTGACGTGCCCCGCACAGGCTGATCAGCCCTGTGCGGAAACCTTTGCCTCGGCCTCGGCGATGATCTTCGCCGCGTCCTTGATGGCGTGCTTCACCTGCGCCTCGACGAGCGGCAGGTTCGCGAAGCGCTGCTTGTCGCGCACCGGCACGTCGGCAGCGAAGATGGCGACGTCGGCCGCGGCGATGACGTCGGCCGGGATGTCCTTCTTGCCGCCGGCACCCTGCGTCTCGACCACGATCTCGTGGCCGGCCTTCTTGGCCGCGCGCTCGAGCGCCTCAGCGGCCATGTAGGTGTGGGCGATGCCGGTCGGGCATGACGTGACGGCGACGATCTTCATGCTGCTTCTCCTTGGGTGAGCACCGCGACGACGTCCGCCGCAGTGGATGCGTTCAACAATGCAGCGCGGAAGTCCTCGTCGATGATGCGACGCGCCAGCGCGGCGAGGATCGTGAGGTGCGCGTCATCGCCATCCGCTGGTGCGACGATCATGAAGATGAGCTTCGCGTCGCCGTCCTCGGCGCCGAAGTCGATGCCCTCGAGCCGGCGACCCACGACGACGGAGGCCTGCGTACAGGCGGCGGAGCGGGCATGCGGGATGGCCACACCCTCGAAGCCCGTGGCCATGATCTCCTCACGCGCCATGATGTCGGCGATGAGCTGCGGGAGGTCGGTGGTGCGACCGGCTGCCGCGACAAGCGCGGCGAGGTTGGCGATGACCTCGGCCTTGGTGTCGCCCTGCACCTGCAGGTCGACGAGTTCCTCGGAGAAGATGGCGGACATCTAGGACACCTCGATAAGTGGGCGGGACGGATCGGGTTGCGCGTGGCGCGTCACCGGGATGGCAGCAGCCTGCGCAGGCGTGGGGATGGCAGTGCCAGGGAGCTTCACGGATGCGGCGCTCCAACGGACCGCATCGACGAGGGCCGCGGCGTCGGCGCCCCCACCGATGAAGGTGGCGAGCAGGATGTCGCCGGCGCCCACGGGCGTACCGACGATCTCCTCCGTGCACTCGACGTGGATGGCCTCCGTCGCGGTGACGTAGAGCGCACCGTCCCGGCCGAGGCTGCACACGACCGTGGCCACGCCCCGGGCGATGACCTCGCGGGCGGCCTCGATGACGGCACCGATGGTGCCAAGGTGGCGGCCGACGATCTCGCCGAGTTCATGCTGGTTGGGCTTGATGAGGTCGACCCCACCCGCCTCCAGCGCCACATCGAGGGGACGGCCGCTCACGTCGACGGCGACGCGGGCGCCACGCTCCTTGGCGAAACTGGCGAGACCGCGGTAGGTGTCGTCGGCGGCACCGGGATTGAGCCGTCCGGCGAGCACTACCCATGCACCTGCGAGCGGCAGTGCCGCGAGGGCCTCCTCGACGTGCCCGATCGCGGTGGCGTCCAGGGTGACGCCGGGTTCGTTGATCTTCGTGACGGTGCCATCGGCCTCGACGAGCGTCACGTTGCTGCGGGTGATGCCGTCGGCCATGACCATGGTGTGCGGCACCCCGCTCTCGGCGAGCATGTCGCGGAACCAAGCCGACCCGAGGGCCGCGCCAATGAGGATGGCATGCGTGGGTGCGCCGTACACGGCGAGCGCGCGTGAGACGTTGACGCCCTTGCCGCCGGCGTCGAGGGCGATGATCTCGGCGCGGTTCACGCCGCCGCGCACCAGGTTCGCAACCCGGATCGTGCGGTCGATCGACGGGTTCAGGGTCACCGTCACGATCATGCGAGCACCACCATGGGCCCGGCGGCCTCGACCTGGGCGGCCACGTCGGCGTCGAGCGCGCTGTCACTGATGATGACGTCGATCTCGTCGAGGCGAGCGAAGGCCGCGAAGTGGTCGTCCCCGAACTTCGTGTGGTCGGCGAGCACGACCTTGCGGCGCGCGGCACCGACCATGGCGGCCTTGATCTCGGCCTCGATGCGATCGGGGGTGGTGAGGCCGCGCTCGACGCTCACACCGTCGGTGCCGATGATGGCGACGTCGGCGGTGATGCCCTTGAGGCTGTTGACGGCCCAGCTCTCGACGCAGGCGAGCGTGCGCCCGCGCACGCGCCCGCCGACGAGCAGGCAGGTGATGTTCTCGCGATTGGCGAGCGCGATGGCGTGCTGCACCGAGTTGGTGACGACGGTGAGCTGGCGGTCGTGCGGCAGCATGGCGACGAGGCGCCCGGTGGTGGTGCCGCTGTCGATGATGATGGCGCCCTCGTCCGGCACCTCGTCGAGGGCGGCCTCGGCGATGCGGCCCTTCTCCTCGATGCGCACGGCACTGCGGCTGTCGACGGTCGGTTGGAAGCCAAGGCGCCGCACGGGGATGGCGCCGCCATGCACCCGGCGCACGAGGCCCTGGCGCTCGAGGATCGAGAGGTCGCGACGGATGGTCTCCGGGGTGACGCGCAGGGCATCGGCCAGATCGACCACCGACGCACGGCCGCCTGAGGACACGCGCTCGACGATCGCGCGGTGCCGTTCCGGTGCGTACATCGGGCCTCCTTCGGATGGCCGCAACGGTAATGTCCGTTTGTGTTTGCGTATAGCCGTTTCGCGCCGCTTATTCGTAACAGTTTGGTGACGCTGTCCGTGATTGGCGTAGGCAAATCGCCGCAAATAGGGACATTTACCCCTGCCGAACGCCCGAATCTGTGGGATTGACGCTCGAACCGTGACCTCGATCGGGCGTGAGCAAGCCGTGACCGGACCGTGAGTGCCGCGCTCGACGGGCGGGGCACGCTGGAGGCGAGGGAGGCGGCACCATGACCACGGACGCACCGGTGGAACTGTGGTTCCACGAGCACCTGCACGACCTCTTCGAGGAGCGCGACCACGACTGGTTCGTGGGCGTCGACGACATGCTCGAGTCCTGGGCCAGCGCCTGGGACGAGATGGCGCGCCAGCATCAGCCGACACCCACGTCCGTCATCGAACGGCTCAATGACCGGGAGTACCGCATCCGCATCGAGGTGCCCGGGTACGACCGCGACGACCTCGCCGTGAGCCTCGTGGGAGATGACGGGATCCTCGTCACCGGGGCGCGGAAGTCACGCCAGGACCGACAGGGTCGGCCCATGCCGCCGGCGTCCTTCGAGCGGCGCTACCTGCTGGCCAGGGGCGGGTGCCTGGAGTCTGCGCACTACAGCTACGGCACTCTCACGATCGACGTCTCGTTCCCGGCGCCCGTTGCGTCGACGACCGTCGAGGTACCCATCGCCTGACAGCCGGGCGTGGGGGCGGGGGGCCTGCGGGGACGCGGGCCTGCGGGGCGCGGGGGCCTGCGGGCCTGCGGGGACGCGGGCCTGCGGGGACGCGGGCCTGCGGGGGGCACCGAACGTCGCATCCACGTGCAGTGCACACGAAACCGGTCACGACGGTCGATCTGGCGTGCAGCACACGTGACACCAGCGGCGGCACCCAGACCGAGGACGCGAACGCAGACGCGACCGCGGACACGACGGGCGGGCGCCGAGCGTCGCATCCACGTGCAGTGCACGCGAAACCAGTCACAACGGTCGATCTGGCGTGCAGCGCACGTGACACCAGCGGCGGCACCCAGACCGAGGACGCGGCGGCGCCCATACCGAGGACGCACACGCGGACCCGAGCGCAGACGCGAACGCGCATGCGATGGGGCACTGATGGGGCGCCGTCGGAGGGACTCGAACCCCCAACCCTTTCCTTAGGACGGAACAGCTCTATCCGTTGAGCTACGACGGCCGGTTGTGCCCGAGTCTACGGTCAGCCCACATCGCCGGCATCGACGAGCGCGACGCTGGAGCCGTTGACGCCGCGGGTCACCTGCAGCTGCATGGGAATGCGCTGGCGCATCTCGGGCACGTGGCTGATGACACCCACGAGACGGCCCGTCGCTCGCAGACGCTCGAGGTCCTGCATGACGCGCTGCAGGTACTCGGTCGAGAGCGTGCCGAAGCCCTCGTCGATGAAGAGCGAGTCCAGCGCCCGCCCACCGGCTTCTGCCTCGACGATGTCGGCGAGCCCGAGGGCGAGTGCGAGGCTCGCGGTGAAGGTCTCACCGCCCGACAGCGAGGAGACCGGACGCGCCGACCCACTCCAGGCGTCATGCACCGCAATCTCGAGCGACTGGTACCCGGAGCCCCGCGCATCGGCGTCGAAGACGAAGGTGAATCTGTTGTCGGTCATGCGCAGCAGCCGCCCATTGGCGCGTTCAAGCACCTGCCGCAGTCGCGCCGCCAGGTAGTAGTCGGTGAGGAGAGTTCGCCCGGGACCGCGTCCGTTCACGGGATCGGCGAGGGCAGCGAGCCGTGCTCTGGCCGCCTCGGCATTGGCCTGCGCCTCGACCGCCGACGCAAAGCCGGCCCGCCGCTGCTCCAGGGCATCGCGCATGGCCGCGATGGAGCGCACGGTGGTCTCGCGTGCTGTCACGGCAGCCTCCGCCTCGGCCAGCGCGGCCTTGGTGGCACCGACATCGGGAAGGTCGTCGACTCCACCCACATCCAGCGCCGCCAGCGCCCCGGTGGCGACCCGCAGGGCATCGAGCAACGCGCGCAGCTGCAGCTGCTTCGAGCGAAGGTCCGCCAGCGCCTGCTCTAGAGGCGCCAGCGCCACCTCGGGGATGTCGTCATCGACCCCGACACCGGCGGCATTCGCCCGGGCGGCAAGCGTGGCCTGTGCAGCCGTGAGTTCGTCGACGGCGGCCAATCGCTCGGCCTCGGCCTGTGCCTGTCGGGAGGTGAGATCGCCGCGTTCGTCGGTGAGTGCCGTGAGGGCCTCAGCTGCCGCTGACGCCGCCTCGCTGCGGGCCCGCAACGCGTCCTCGCGTGCAAGCAGGGCATCGCGTTGGGCCCGAAGGTCGGCCTCGTCATCATCGGCGTGCCCTGCGAGGTCGGCACGGAGTTCCGCAAGGCGCATCGACACGGTCGAGACCGCGGCTGCGCGCCGTTCACGCTCGGCCAGGGCGTCGAGCACGCCCTGCTCCGCGTCCCGCAGCAGCGCGGGGTCGACCGCATCCGCCGCCGGATGCGGATGCGGATGCTCGAGGGCCCCGCACACCGGGCAGGGTTGCCCTTCGACGAGCAGGGCGGCGAGCGTCGATGCCTGCGATGCGGTGGCAGCACCGCGGAGCGCAGCAAGCGCCTCCACCGCCACGGCGGCGGCCGCCTCTGCCGCGTCCAGTGCCTCCTGGGCGGCGCCGTGGTCACGCAGTGCAGCATCACGACGTGCGGCACGCACCACGTGGGCGTCGAGCAGCGTGCGCTGCTGCGCAACGTCTGCTCGCTCTTCGGCTGCCGTACGACCGTCGTCGCGCGCTGCCGTGAGCCGCTGCGCTTCGATCTCCATCGTCTCGCTGCGTGCCACCAGTACGGCCTGCTGCGCTGCAGCCGCGGCGGATCGCTCGCGTGCTCGTGCCACCGCCGCCCGTGCCTCGAGCACCCCCGCCCGTGCGTCGGCGAGCACCTGCGCCTCGCGCAGTCGTGCCGCCGCCGCGCGCTCCAGGCCATCGAGCTGCGCGTCACTGTCGTCGTCCGGCACTCCGTGCAAGACGGGGTGCGTTGCACGCAAGGCGGCAATCTGGGCCTGCACCCGCTGGACGTCGGCCTGCGCCTGCCGCCAGCGCTCGGAGTCACGCAGTTGCTGCTCGGCCACGGTGTGCGCGGTTCGGGCGGTGGCAAGCACGGCAGCAGCGACGTCGCGATCCGCGCATGCCGTCGCACACGCACCGTCGAGTTCGGCGAGTCGCTGATCAACCATGGCCACATCGAGGACGTCATCGTCTGCCTCGAGCCCGAGCACCTGCGCGATGCGGGCACGCTCCTTCGCCAGCGCCAGGGACGCGGCATCGCGATCCACATCCGCGGAGGCCAGCTGGTCGCGGCACCACTCCTGCACCCGTCGGTACACGACGAGGTCGTCACGGAACAGCTCGGCGAGCACCCGGCTGCGATCCTTGCTCGATGCGTGGAGGAAGGCGGCGAAGGCCCCCTGCGGGATGAGGACGAGCCGGAAGAACTGGTCTGCCTCCAAGCCGATCCAGGCCTTGAGGGCCGATCCCGCCTCATCCGATGCCGTGGTCCACGGCTCCCAGCCGGCGCCGGTGTGGCGCTCGACGGCCACCCGTGCGGCTTCCACCGTGGTGCCATCGCCTCGCCGCTTCGGGCGCTCGTAGCGGGGACTGCGCGTGATGCGCAGGCGCGTGCCGCCGACACTCGCATCGAGGACCACGCGCGTGGGCGTGGCAGGGTCGGCATGGTCGGAGCGGATCGTGCGCACGTGCTCACGTGCGCCGGGCAGGCGACCGTAGATGGCGAAGGAGATGGCGTCGAGGAGCGTGGTCTTGCCGGCACCAGTCTCACCGTGGATGAGGAAGAAGCCCGACTCGGTGAGGCGTTCGAAGTCGACGCTGGCCGTGCCGCCGTAGGCGAGGAAGGCGGACACCTCGAGCGAGTGGAGCCTCATCCGACGTCACCCGCATCGGCTTCGTCGTCATCACAGGCAACCGGGCCGGCGTCAACCGTGGCGAGCGGCCCGCGCCGGGCGAGGTCGATGGCCTGCTGCAGTTGCGCGGTCTCCCACGGGTCGGCGTCCGCACCGCGCACATCCCGCAGGAACATGCGGCACACGTCGAGTTCGCCGAGCCGATGCAGGGTGTCGACCGATGGGGCGTCACCACGCTCCACCCGCACCGTCTGCAGGTCGGCGACGAACGGGAAGCGCTCGCGTAGCCGATGCATGGCCTGCTGCGGCACCGGCACATCGGTGAGGTGCACGCGCAGGAACGACCCACGGAACTGCTCGTAGGCGCTCGAGGTGAGCAATGCCTCGAGGCTGTCGCGCACCTCGTGCAGCGGGCGCTCCGTGGGCACTGGCACCTCGGTCACGCGCACTCGGTCGCCCGTGATCTCGACGAGGCAGGAGTGCTTGGCGCGACCGGCCTCGGAGAAGGAGTAGTGGAGGGGCGACCCGCTGTAGCGCACATGGTCGTCGAGCGCCTGTGGCGTGTGCAGGTGCCCGAGTGCGACATAGTCGAAGCCGTCGAGCATGGCGGCACTGGCCTGCCCGATGCCACCGACGCTGATGTCGACCTCGGAGTCGCTCGCCACCCCGCCCGTGAACCAGGCATGTGCCATGAGCACGGCACGCGGCGCACCCGCGCCGGCACGATGGCCGCGCACACGATCGACGGCCGCAGAGAGCACGGATGCATGGCTCCGCTCCAACGGCGACTCCCCGGAGCCGAGGTGGGCGGCGGTGGTGAAGGGCTCGAGGAAGGGGATGGCATAGACGTCGACGCGATCGCGGCCGTCATCGAGCGTGATGGGGCGGTCGATGCCGTCGAGTCGGGTGCGCAGGTGCACATTGGCGCGCTCGAGCAATGGGCTCGCGAAACCGAGGCGTCTGGCGCTGTCGTGGTTGCCGCTGCTCACGATGACGGTGGCATGGCGCGACAATCGCGCGAGCCCGTCCTCGAGCAACTCCACCGCCTCGAGCGATGGGATGGCGCGGTCGTACACGTCACCGGCGACGAGCACGGCATCGACGCGCTCGTCGCGCACCAGGTCGACGAGGTGGTCGAGGAAGGCACGCTGGGCGTCGACACGGTCGAAGCCGTGGAACGAGCGCCCGAGATGCCAGTCGGACGTGTGCAGCAGCCGCATGCGCCACCTCCCTTCACCTGCTCGCGCGAACCTACCGCCCACCCCCGACAGGCCGCTCCGCCACGGCACCTGGCTCGCGGGGCCGGGACCTGCACCTAGATTGGGCAGCAGGGAGGGGGAGGGATGGCACTGCGTCGCCAACCGCGGCACGTCGTCGCGATCGGCGCCTCGGCCGGCGGCCTCGAGGCGCTCCTTGCCCTGCTCCCCCACCTGCACGCCACCGGCACCACCCGCTTCATCCTCGCCCAGCACATGTCCCGTGCCGGGCACACCGAACTCGTCGTCCGCGTGCTCGGACGGCACGCCGCCATGCCCATCGTCGAGGCCGGCGACGGCGAACTCGTCGAGCCCCACCGTCTCTACGTGATCCCGGCCGGCTTCGACGGGCGCTTCGAGGATGGGCGCATCCGCCTCACCCCACCGGCAGCGGGCGCCCACTCCGCGCCCTCGGTCAACGAGCTGCTGGGCTCCGTGGCGCGCGCGGTAGGCCCGGATGCCGTCGCCGTCGTCCTCTCCGGGGCGGGCACCGATGGCCTGGCTGGCTGCCGCGAGGTGCGCGCGCATGGCGGCACAGTGCTCGTGCAGGCGGAGGACAGCTCAGCGATCCACGGCATGGCCGGCATGGTGCAGCGCGCCGGGCTCGCCCACGCCGTCCTGTCGCCCGAGGACATTGCCGCGCGCCTCAACGCCCTCGAGCCGGCAGCCCGTCCCATCCTGCCTGAACGCCACCCGCACACCGAGTCGGCCGGCATGGCCCTGCTGCTGCAGCGGCTCTCCGAACGCGTCGGCGTCGACTTCACCCAGTACCGGCAGGGCACGATGCTGCGCCGCATGGATCGGCGCCGCGAGGCATTGCACATCCGGGACATGGACGAGTACATCGCCCACGCCCTACGCGACGAGCACGAACTCGACGTCCTGCACCGCATGTTCATGATCTCGTGGTCGTGGTTCTACCGCGATCCCGAGGCGTGGGACCGCCTGCGTCCACTCCTGGCGCAGCGCATGGCGGCGCGACCACCGGGTACACCCATCACCGCCTGGGTGCCGGGCTGCGCCACCGGCGAGGAGGCCTACACCGTCGCCATGCTGCTGCGCGACCTCGACCCCGAGCGCCCGCTGCACATCATCGGCACCGACATCAACGAGGTGGCGCTGGCCCACGCGCGCACCGGCCACTTCCGAGCATCCGCGGCACGGGACCTGCCCGCGGCGCTGCGCGATCGCTTCCTCGTCCCCGATGGCGACGGCATGCGCGTCAGCGACGCGCTCCGCAGCGCCTGCACCTTCCGGCACGAGGACGCCCTTGTGTCCGCCCCCGACGGACCACTCGACCTCGTGAGCTGCCGCAACCTGCTCATCTACATGAAGCGCGAACTGCATGTGCCGCTCATGCGCGCGATCCACGACCGACTCACCAACGACGGCCTGCTCATGCTCGGGCTCTCGGAGTCTGTGAGCCGCGGGGAGCAGGCACTGTTCACGCCGATCGACGCTGCCATGCGCATCTACGAGCGTCGCCATCGCGTCGGCCAGACCTCCGTCTGACCCTCGGCAACACCGGGATACCCCTGCGTCAACGTGCCACCGTGGCCTACAGTGGTGGCAGCAGGCCGGGGCGGTGACACATGGACGACGAACAGCAGCTCGTGCTGCCGCGCGTGCTCGTGGTGGATGACACACCGGACAACCTCACCCTCATGTCGGCCGTACTGCGCGACGGCTTCCGCGTGCGCGTGGCCAACAGCGGTGAGGCCGCACTGCGCGCCATCCGTGGCGGCAACGTGCCCGACCTCGTCCTCCTCGACATCATGATGCCGGGCATCTCCGGCTACGACGTCATCCGCGAGCTCAAGGCCGACGACGCCACCCGCGACATCCCCGTCATCTTCCTCACGGCGAAGGCAGAGGCCGAGGACGAGCGCTTCGGGCTCGAGCTCGGCGCCGTCGACTACATCACGAAGCCCATCTCGCCCGCGATCCTCATCGCCCGCGTGCGCAACCACCTTGAGATCGCCCGCGCACGCGAGTTCCTCAAGGACAAGGCCCGCTTCCTGCAGGACGAGGTCGAGAAGCGCACGCGCGAGGTGCAGGCCATCCAGGACGTCACCATCCTCGCCATGGCCTCCCTTGCCGAGACGCGTGACCTCGAGACCGGCCATCACATCAGCCGCACCCAGCGCTACATGCGCGTGCTCGCAGAGCGCCTGCGCACCAATCCACGCTTCGGCTACCACCTCGACGACGAGACCATCACGATGCTCTTCAAGTCGGCACCGCTGCACGACATCGGCAAGGTGGGCATCCCAGATCGCATCCTCCTGAAGCCCGGGCGCCTCACGCCCGAGGAGTTCGAGATCATGAAGACGCACACGACCCTCGGCTACGAGGCCATCGTGGCGGCCGAGCGCCAGCTCGACATGACCGTCGGCTTCCTCGAGGTGGCGAAGGAGATCGCCTTGCTGCACCACGAGAAGTGGGACGGCAGCGGCTACCCCGAGGGCCGCAGCGGTGAGGACATCCCCATCTCCGCACGCCTCATGGCCCTCGCCGACGTCTACGACGCGCTCATCAGTGTGCGCGTGTACAAGCCGGCGATGCCGCACGAGCAGGCACGCAGCATCATCGTCGAGGGGCGCGGCACGCACTTCGACCCCGACGTGGTCGACGCCTTCGTCGCAGACGAGAGCCAGTTCCTCGCCATCGCACAGCGCTTCAAGGACGACGAGGACAGTCTGCGACCGAAGGTCGAACTCGCTCGCCGCCTGCACGGCGAGGACCCGACGACCAGATGAACCCGGCCGCGACCGCCGATTGACGCCGGGGTGCGGCCGAAACGATTCCGCTTGACCCTGTGCCGCCCGGGTCGCGTGCGACAGGATGGGCGGCGACGGCACATGGAGGGGCACATGCATCCGATCGAGCGCTTCGAGCATCTCACCATCACGCGCAAGCTCACCATCGCCTTCACCAGCCTGCTCCTCGTCGCAGCCCTCACGATCGTGCTCGCCGTCTCGCGACTCGGCAACGTGCGCACCGAGGTGCGCACCCTGCAGGCGGCACACCTGGCCGCCATCGAGAGCCTCGCGAATGTCAGCCAGGACACCTTCCGCTTCAACTCCGCGACCGCGCAGTACCTCATCGAGACGGCGCCGGCGCACCGCAAGTCCCTGCGCGAGATCATGCAGATGGCCATGGACGACTGGCCGAAGGCCTACGGCCGCTACTACGCCACCGTCGATCCGACGAATGCCGATGGCGAACTGTCGAAGGCCCTGCTGCTGCGGCAGGAGTGGAACACCCTCACCGCCCTGAGCACGACCGTGCTCAGCCTCGCCGATGGGCCCGGCACCCTCCCCGCAGCAGAGACGGCGTTCGAGGAGCGATTCGTCCCACAGTTCACGGTCATCGACGCAACGCTGGCCGACCTCACGGAGATGAACCGCGGCCAGGCCGACACCATCGTGCGTGCCGTCGACACCACCGACTCCAGTTCACGCACCGACCTCATCGTGCTGCTGCTCGCCATGTTCGCCCTCGCCGTGCTGCTCACCCTGCTGCTGCGTCGCACCCTGCTGCAACCGCTCCACCAGATCACGGAGGCAACCGCACGCACCGCAGAGGGCGACCTCGACATCGAGATCCCGCATGGCGGGCATCCCAACGAGATCGGCCACATGGCCGACGCCCTCAAGTCACTGCAGGCGACGGCTCGCGCACTCGACGACGCCAGTTGGGTCGACTCGCACCTCGCCACGGCTGCCGCCCGCATGCAGCAGGCGCGGTCGGTGCGCGACCTCGGCACGGTGACCCTCGAGGAGCTCTGCCCGCTCGCACAGGTGCCGTACGCACGCATCTTCCTCGCAGAGGGCGACCACCTCGTCGCCGTTGCGGCCTATGGCGCACTCATCGCGGACGAACCCGCCACCTTCGCCATGGGCGAGGGACTGGTGGGGCAGTGCGCTGCCTCCGGCACCGACGTCGTGCTCAGGGCCGCTGACGGGCTGGACCTCACGCTCGACACCGGCCTCGGTACCTTCTCGCCGTACATGCTGCTCGCCACGCCCATCATGGCGGGCGAGCGCTGCCTCGGCGTGCTCGAGGTCGCCCTGCTCGGCCAGTACTCGGCCCGCACCGAGCGCCTGGGCCGGGGCGTCGTTGCCACGCTCGGGGTGAACCTGCAGCTGCTGGAGCGCGCCGAGCAGACGCAGGCGCTGCTCGAGGAGACCCGCCTGCAGGCCGAGCGCATGGAGACGCAGGCCGCACAGCTTGAGGAGCAGTCGGTCGAGCTCGAGGCGCAGCAGAGCGAGCTCATGGCCACCGAGCAGTGGTACCGCTCCATCGTGCAGTCGGCGCCCGATGCGGCCGTCATCTCCGATGGCCAGGGCACGGTGATCCTCGCGAACACCATCGCCGAGCAGCTCTTCGGCTACGGCCCGGGCGCCATGGTGGGCGCACAGATCGAGGACCTCGTGCCCGAGCACCTGCGCGGCCGCCACGTCGGCCACCGCGCGGGCTTCCATGGTGAGCGCATCGCCATGGCGAATCGCTCGGACCTCATGGCCCGGCGGGCGGACGGCAGCACCTTCCCCATCGAAATCGGACTCAGCCGGCTGCCGGACGTGGGCGGCCGCGGTGTGTGCTGGTACGCGTCCATCCGCGACGTCACCGACCGCCTCGCCGCCGAGGCCGAGATCCTCGCGGCGCGCGACCTCGCACAGGAGGCCACGCGCATGAAGAGCGACTTCCTCGCCAACATGTCGCACGAGATCCGCACCCCGATGAACGCCATCATCGGCATGTCGCACCTGGCCCTGAAGACCGACCTCGACCCTCGCCAGCGCGATTACCTCTTCAAGATCCAGCAGTCCGGCGAGCATCTGCTCGGCATCATCAACGACATCCTCGACTTCTCCAAGATCGAGGCGGGCAAGCTGTCCATCGAGCATGTGGGCTTCGAGCTGTCCCACGTCCTCGACAACGTCGCCAACCTCGTCGTCGAGAAGACGAGCGCGAAGGGCGTGGAGCTCATCTTCGGCGTGGACGAGCAGGTGCCGAACTCACTCATCGGTGACCCGCTGCGCCTGGGCCAGGTACTCATCAACTACGCGAACAACGCCGTGAAGTTCACCGAACGCGGCGAGATCGGCGTGTACGTGCGCATGGTCGAGGACGCCGGCGAGTCGGTGGTGCTGCGCTTCGAGGTGGTCGACACCGGCATCGGCCTCACCGCCGATCAGAAGGAGCGACTGTTCCAGAGCTTCAGCCAGGCCGACACCTCAACCACGCGCCGCTACGGTGGCACCGGCCTCGGCCTCGCCATCTCGAAGAGCCTTGCGGAGGGCATGGGTGGCACCGTCGGTGTTGAGTCCGAGCCCGGCCGCGGCTCCACCTTCTGGTTCACCGCCCGCCTCGGACGTGGACGCCAGCAGGCGCACCGGGATCTGCCGGACATCGCCCCCGAGCGTCGCCGCGTGCTCGTCGTCGATGACAACGCCTCCGCACGCATCGTCATCGGTGACATGCTGCGCAACCTCGGCTTCAGCGTCGATGCCGTCGATGGCGGCACAGCGGCGATCGCCGCCATCGAGCATGCGGATGCCACCGACAACGCCTACAGCGTCGTCTTCCTCGACTGGATGATGCCGGACGTCGACGGGGTGGAGGTGGCCCGCCGCGTTGGCACCCTCACACTCAGGATGCGGCCCACGCTCGTCATGGTGACGGCATACGGGCGCGAGGACGTGGTGCAGGCGGCGGTCGACGCGGGCATCGTCGAGGTGCTCACGAAGCCGTTGAGTGCGAACGCGCTGCGCAACTGCGTCTCCGGCCTCTTCGGTGGTGACACGAGTGGCTTCGGTGTGCCACAGCGTCGCTTCACCGACCTCAGTGCCATCGTCGGGGCCCGGGTGCTCATCGTCGAGGACAATGAGTTGAACCAGCAGGTCGCCCGCGAGCTGCTGGAGGATGCCGGGTTCATCGCCGAGGTTGCCCCCGACGGTCGCGCCGCCATCGAGCGCCTGCAGCACGAGACCTTCGACGTCGTGCTCATGGACATGCAGATGCCGGTGATGGATGGCATCGAGGCAACCGAGGCGCTGCGGCGCGATGCGCGCTTCGCGACCCTGCCGATCATCGCGATGACGGCCAACGCCATGCAGGCCGACCGTGAACGCTGCACCGATGCCGGCATGAACGACCACCTCGCCAAGCCCATCGATCCCGAGGAGCTGTGGCGCGCACTCGCGAAGTGGGTGCCGGCGCGCGAGGGCGCCGGCGCGCTGCCGGTGCAGCATCGCGTCCGCGACATGGATGTGCCAGTGCAGGTCGAGGGGCTCGACACCGCGTTGGGCCTGCGGCGCGTGGCCGGCAAGGGCACCGTCTACCTCGACCTGCTGCGCAAGTTCATCGACGGGCAGGGCGACGCCGTGCAGCGCATGCGCGACGCCCTGGCCACCGGTGACGCGACGACCGCCGAGCGGTTTGCCCACACGCTCAAGGGAACGGCCGGCAACATCGGCGCCGGCGGCATCCAGGCCCTCGCCGGTGACGTCGAGTCAGCGCTGCGTGCTGGTGACACCACCGGGGTCGGGCTCGAGGCGCTCGATCACGCCCTGGCAGCACTCGTCGGATCGCTGCAGGAGCAGCTGCCGGCGACCACGCGGCCGACGGGCCAGGCTCCCGACATCCGTGGCTTGCTCGACGCCGGCATGCGGCTCGACGCGCTGCTGGAGCAGGGTGATCCGGAGGCAACCGACGTGTGGCGGATGGCATCGGATTCGTTCCGTGAGGCCAAGCCCACCGAGTGGCTGCGCATCGACCAGGCCATCGCCGGCTTCGACTTCGACGAGGCACGCGAGGCCCTGCGGAGCATCCTCGACGAGCTGCGCCAGTGAGCGCCTGCCTGCGCCTCAGCCCGCGAGCGACTCGACGCCAGCGACCGTGAGGCCGAAGCCGCTGAGGTCGAACGCGCGGGTGGGCGTGGCCGTGAGTAGGCGCATGGAGTGCACCCCCAGGTCAGCGAGGATCTGGGAGCCCGTGCCGTAGTTGCGCGGATCGGTGGGGGCGCGATGCGATTCGTCGTCGCGACCCTCGCTGTAGGCGCTCAGCCGCGCAAGCAGGCCCGATCCCTGTGCCGTCTGCGCCCGCACGTACACGAGCACGCCGCGTCCCTCCTGCGCAATGCGCTCGAGTGACCGGTGCAGGTGCTCCGCACACTGGCAGCGGGCCGAGCCCACGACGTCACCGAGCAGGCACTCCGCGTGCACGCGCACCAGCACATCGGCACCATCGCCGATGTCACCGGCAACCAGTGCGACGTGCTCGGACCCGTCGACGAGCGAGCGGTAGCCGATCATGCGGAACTCACCGAAGTCGGTGGGCAGCCACGCCTCTGTCACGCGTTCGACGGCGCGCTCACGCTCCATACGATGGGCGATGAGCTGCTTCACGGAGACGAGCACCAGGCCGTGGGCATCCGCGAAGGCACGTGCGGCATCCACGCCCATGAGCGCGCCGGCCTCGTCGACGAGCTCGCACAGCACCGCCGCAGGCTGCATGCCCGCGAGCTGGGTGAGGTCGACCGCCGCCTCCGTGGCACCGCCGCGGCGCAGCACACCGCCCGTCACCGCGCGGTAGGGGAAGACATGGCCGGGGCGCACGAAGTCCGCGCGCGTGGCATCCGGGCGGGCCAGCGCCCGCACGGTGGTGACGCGATCGGCAGCGGACGCACCATTGCCGACGACATCGCGCGCATCGACCGACACCGCCATCGCGATGCCGTGCGCATGCTGGTTGATGGGGGTCGCGGGTGGGATGCCGAGCCGGTCGAGCGCCTCACCCGGCATGGCCACGCCGACAACGCCGCTGGAGTTGCGGACGAGGAAGGCCATGGCCTCCGTGGTCGCGGACTCCGCCGCGAACACGAGGTCGCACTCGATCTCGCGATCGCCCTCCTCGACGACGATCACCGATCGCCCCGCCCGGATGGCCTCGAGCGCCGCGTCGATCGTGTCGTACTGCACCGTCATGGCCTGTGAGGCTAGCAGTCGGGCGCGGCCCCCGGCTCTGGACGTCGGCTGCGGAAGCGGCCGACAATGCGTGGGACGCAGGGAGCGCGCATGGGCAAGAAGAAGCACGGCAAGCACCGGGAGCCAGACCCCATCGACCACATGCCGGTGACGCCGATGCATGCCGACCAGGAGGACCTGCACACACGCCTTCCGCGGGCCGTGTACGAGCGCGAGTTGCTGCGCCTGCAGGTGGAACTCGTCGCCCTGCAGGAATGGATCCGCACCTCCGGGGCCCGCGTCCTCGTCATCTTCGAGGGCCGCGACGCGGCCGGCAAGGGTGGCACGATCACGCGCATCACGCAGTACCTGTCGCCGCGCACCGTGAAGGTGGTGGCGCTGCCGATCCCATCCGATCGCGAGCGCACCCAGTGGTACTTCCAGCGCTACGTCGAGCACCTGCCGGCAGCCGGTGAGATGGTGATCTTCGATCGCTCCTGGTACAACCGCGCGGGCATCGAGCATGTGCTCGGCTTCTGCACGGATGACGAGTACCGGCTGTTCCTCACGCAGTGCCCCGCGTTCGAGCGCATGCTCGTCGAGGACGGCATCATCGTGCTGAAGTACTGGATGTCGGTGAGCGAGGACGAGCAGGAGGCGCGCTTCCAGGCGCGCATGGATGACCCGCTGCGGCAGTGGAAGCTGTCGACCACCGACCTCGAGTCGCGCACCCGCTGGGTCGACTTCTCGCGGGCCAAGGACGCCATGTTCGCCGCCTGCGACATCCCCGAAGCGCCCTGGTGGACCGTGGAGAGCGATGACAAGCGAGCGGCTCGCATCAACTGCATCACGCACCTGCTGTCGAGCATCCCCTACAAGCACATCGAGCATCCGAAGCTCGACATGCCACCACGCCAGGACGCCGGCGACTATGTGCGACCGCCACGCAGCCTCTACCGCCACGTCCCCGACGCGGCCTCCCGTCTGGCCCAGCAGGAGTACCTGTCACGCCAGGAGGCCGCCATCGCGAACGGCGCCCACCCCGACCCCGCGCACTAGGAGCGGCAGCAGGCCCGGACGAGTCCTCGGTGCTGCAGTTCCCGCCCTGGGGCGGCCCAACCGCACGAACGCCGAGCGCACGTCGTGGTCAGCGGTCAGCTGGCTGCTCACCGCCGGCAGCGCCGTACTGCATGGCATGGCAGGTCGCACACGCCATCGAATGGTGGATCGGTTGCCACCACACCCGTGCACCGGAGGCAATGACACTGCCACAGTAGATGCACACCTCGGCGCGCCGCGCCAACAGCACTCGTTCACTCATGTCATGCACTGTGCTCCCATCAGGCCCATCGCCATAGGGCTGGTGCCAGTGCATACGCAATGCCAACACGAGCGGTACCCAGGCGAGACATTCCGCCTCGTCACCTCGCCACAGATGCGAGGCCGGGCCTCCCGCGCGCTGACGGCGTCGGGGCCTGCCTGCCCGCCATGGGAGGATGGCGCACCATGGCGCCCCGCAATCTGCTGAACATCGAGCATGTCGGCAAGGACTACGGCAAGGGAGCCGTGCTTGCCGACGTGTCGCTTGGGGTCGCCGAGGGCGAGCGCATCGGCATCGTGGGCCGCAACGGTGGTGGCAAGTCGACGCTCGTGCGCATCATGGCCGGTCTCGAGGAGGCCGACAGCGGCCGCGTCACGCGTGCCGGGGACGTGCGCCTGGGGCTGCTCGCGCAGTTCGATGACTTCGCCGACGACGACACCGTGCGCTCGGCCGTGCTCGGCACGCGCGACGAGCACGAGTGGGCGGGCGACGCGCAGGTGCGCGACGTGCTCACGGGCATCCTCGGGGGCTTCGAGGGCGCCCTGCTCGACCGTCCGATCCGCGGCATGAGTGGCGGCGAACGTCGACGTGTCGCACTGGCCCGCCTGCTCACCACGGAACTCGACCTGCTCCTGCTTGACGAGCCCACGAACCACCTCGACGTGGAGGCCATTGCCTGGCTGGCCGCGCACCTCAAGGCCCGACGCGGTCTCGCCGTCGTCGTGGTCACACACGACCGGTGGTTCCTCGACGAGATCTGCGATCGCATGTGGGAGGTCGTCGCCGGCGACGTCGAGGACTACGAGGGCGGGTACAGCGCCTACGTGCTCGCAAAGGCCGAGCGGGCACGCCAGAGTGCAGCCGAGGATGCGCGACGGCGCAACCTCATGCGCAAGGAGCTTGCGTGGCTGCGCCGCGGCGCACCAGCGCGCACCTCGAAGCCGAAGTTCCGCATCGACGCAGCCAACGACCTCATCGCCACCGAGCCGCCGCCACGCGACAACATCGAGCTGCTGGGATTCGCAGGCGCCCGCCTCGGCAAGACGGTGTTCGAAGTCCATGATGCGGATCTGCGCGTGGGTGATCGGCTGCTGCTGCAGCGGCTCACCTGGAACATCGGGCCCGGAGACCGCATCGGCATCGTCGGCGTGAACGGCGCCGGCAAGACCTCGCTCGTGCGCATGCTCCTCGGTGAGCTGCAGCCCTCCG
>JAKALQ010000016.1 GCA_021824095.1 Actinomycetes bacterium | reverse complement strand
CACCGTGTTCGTCGACCTCATCACCGCGGTCGAGGCCGGCATCGCGATCTCCGCCGTGCTCGCCCTGCGCGCGCTTGCCACGACGAGTTCGGTGCAGCTTGACGCCCACGGCACGCGTGACCCTGAGCTCGCCCACCGGGAACTCGAACTGCTGCACGAGCACATCGCCGTCTACCGCATGGATGGGGCGCTGTTCTTCGGCGTGGCACAGCAGTTCCTCGACGCACTCACGGAGACATCGGACGTGCGCGTGCTCATCCTGCGCCTCGACCGCGTGCAGATGATCGACGCCACCGGTGCCTACGCACTCGGCCAGCTTGTCGAGGACCTGCGCGGGAAGGGTGTGGCGGTGCTGCTCAAGGGCGTGCGTCCCGGGCATGAGCCAGTGCTGCGCTCGGTCGGTGTCCTTGCCGAGCTCGAGGAGCGTGGGCACCTGTTCGACGAAATGGACGACGCCATCGCGCACGCCCGCCGGCACGCCGACCGCGCCGCCCACCACCACGACTGAGCCGCACCCGCCCGAGCGACCGGTGGGCGCGTTCGGCGCGGGCCCCCACGCGGACAAACGTCGCATCCACGTGCAGTGCACGCCAATGCGTACAGGAGCGCCGCTTCCACGTGCAGCGCACGCGCCACAGGCGCCCAGCACTCGCACGTCGCCCGGCCGGCGATCGACCCGCGAGCGGTCGCAGGGCACCGCCCCGAAGCTCGACGTCGCATCCACGTGCAGTGCACGCCAATGCGTACAGGAGCGCCGCTTCCACGTGCAGTGCACGCGCCACAGGCGCCCACCCGACACATGACAAGAGGACCGGGGATCGACCCGGCCCTCTTGTCATTGGTGGAGCTGAGGGGAGCCGTCGTTCGCCTCCGACGAACTCCTCCCGAATCCCCGCGCATTCACCGACACATGACAAGAGGACCGGGGATCGACCCGGCCCTCTTGTCATTGGTGGAGCTGAGGGGATTCGAACCCCTGGCCTCTTCGATGCGAACGAAGCGCGCTACCAACTGCGCTACAGCCCCTTGCGGAGACGGATGCTAGCAAGGGAAGGAGGCCAGCCCGAAATCCACGGGCACGACGTCGGACGGCCAGGCGAGCCATCAGACAGCGGCCAGACCACGACCTGGGCAACCGGGCGACCGCCCGGCACACGCACCCGGACCCGCACGCCACGCCGGCAACGGGCCACCGGGCCCGCAATCAGGCTGTGATGCGGATGACTGGGATCTCGGCGGTGTGGTCGCCAGCGTCGGCCACACTCGCCGTCACGATCGGCATGCGGTCGGTGGGCTGCTCGGCCATGGCCTGCGCCGCGGCGTGATCGCCGGTGGGCGCAGTGTGGTGGCTGCCCGACTGCACCGCGCGGGCGGCCTCGACCATGGCGGTGCCGGTCCAGCCGCCAGCGGCGTCGATGCCGCGCGGCACGGCGGTGGCTGCGGGAGCGGAGACGTACGACGGCGCCGGGGTGTGCACGGGCTGCCAGCCCGAGGGACGCATCGGGGCAGCTGGAGTCTGCTCCGAGGGCTCGAGGTCGACGGCCACGGGTGCGTGCTCGCTGCGCTGCCGGTCGCGCAGCGCACGACGCACACCCTGCATCGCGTCCATGGTGCGGCTGACGCTGACGGACGCTGTGGGCATGGACGGACGACGCACCGGCGACGAGAGGTCGGGACGCTGCGCGGCACGTCGGGCCCGCTCGGCCCGCACCTGGCTGCGTGCGAGCGTGAGGAAGGAGGCGATGAGGAGCAGCGGCAGCACCACCGGCACGGTGCCCGCGCCGAGAGCCCAGGCCCCGATGCCGACCACCTCGAGGGCGGCGAGCACGACGAGCACCCGACGACGTCGCTCGGCAGCACTCACGCCCCGACGGGCCCCGGAGCCTGCGCGCGGTGCGCGCTTGACCTCCACCTGCTTGTGCTCGCTGCGGAGCACCGTCTCCATCTGCGAGCCCGACAACTGGGTCATGGCACGACGGAACAGATCCACCTGGCGCCCTTCATCGGCCTGCTCATGAGTGCGAAGCCAACTCGGCAGCAACACGAGTGCCCAGAGGCCCACGACCATGGCGTAGACGACTCCGGATCCCACGGGCCACACGGTACGTGTTCGGGCGGCGTTTGCCGCGCATCATGACGCGATGCACACGCGCGTGTCGCGCAACGCTTACGCTCCCCGAGCAATGTGAGCGACACAGGTCTCGCCGAATTCCCCTTGCGGCACAAGGCCATTCGCGGTCGAGGGTGCCGTACGCGCGCCAGATCGCCGACGCTCAGGCGCCGTGCTCGTGCAGGTAGCGCGCCAGGTAGCCGCCCGCCGGAGCCGACTCGGTATCGGCGACGTAGATGTTGTGGTCGCGCCAGGCCCCGTCGATGTGCAGGTAGCGCGGGCGCAGCCCCTCGAGCGGCAGGTGCAGCTTCTCGACGACGCGGGTGCTCGGCAGGTTCTCCGGCCGGATCGAGATCTCCACCCGGTGAAGCCCCATCTCGCCGAGCGCGTGGTCGAGCGTGAGCGCGACGGCGCGCGGCATGATGCCGCGGCCGGCCACACGATGGTCGATCCAGTAGCCGATGTAGGCACCGCGGTAGGACCCGCGGATGATGTTGCCGAGCGTGAGGGTGCCGACGTAGCTGCCGTCGACCTCGATGGCGAGGGGGACGCTGCGCCCTGCCGCGTACTCCGCGTTCATGCCGCGCAGCAGCGTGCCGAAGGTGACGGGCGCCGGAGGCCCATCGGGCGTGGTGCCCTCCCAGGGGCGCAGCCAGTCGCGATTGGCGGCACGCACCTCACGCCATGCGACAGCGTCACTGCGTCGGAAGAGCCGCAGCAGCACGTCGCCGCTGCGCAGCTCGGGGCCGACCCCCCGCCGGGCGATCATGCGGCCGTCCCGAAGGCGTAGACGTCGACGATGTCACCGGGGACGAGGTGCTCGACCATCTCCGGCACCACGAGCAGGCAGTCGGCCTGCGCCAACTCGGCGGTGGCGTGCTCGGAGTGCAGGGGCCGCACGCGCAGCACACCATCGGCGCCCGGTACGCGCACGGAGGGGATGAATTGCCGGCGGCCGGGAAGCGAGCGCACCCCCGCGAGCAACTCGGCCCGGATCGCTGCCGGCTCCACGGCGTCGGCACCGGCCATGCGGCGGATCACCGGGCCCACGAAGGTCTCGAAGGAGACGAAGGCCGCCGCCGGGTATCCCGGCAGCGTGAGCATGGGGATGCCGTCGTCGCCCAGCCTCCCGAAGCCCTGCGCGGCGCCCGGCGTCATGGACACCCGGTGGATCTCCATGCTGCCGAGCCGGTTGGCCACCTCGAGCACCGTCTCGTAGGACGACGCCGACACCCCGCCGGCCACGACGATGAGGTCGGCCCGCACCATCTGGTCGGCGAGTACCTGTTCGAAGGTCGCCGGGTCATCGGCCACGGGTCCCACCCGGTAGGCGACGGCACCGAGCTGCTGCACGAGCGCGGAGAGCATGACCCCGTTGCTGTCGCTCACCATGCCCGGCAGGAGCGCGGCCCCGGGCTCGACGAGCTCGTCGCCCACGGTGATGATGACGACGCGGGGGCGCGGGTGTGCGTGGACGCGTCCGATGCCGGCTGACGCGAGCAGCGCGATGCGACGGGCGTCGATGCGGGCACCGCGAGGCAGCACCACGTCACCGGCTGCGAACTCGACGCCGGCGGGGCGCATGTGGGCGCCGGACCCGATGGGCGCATCGATGGCGATCCAGTCGCCCTGCGCGTCCACCTCGTCGGCGGGGATGACCGCCTCGGTGCCCTCCGGCAGCGCCGATCCGAGCCGGACGCGCACCGCGGCACCCGGCACGACCGCGCGACGCGGACGGTCGCCCGGCATCACCGCGTCGACGACGAGCAGCCGCGCCGGCGCCACGGCGGAGGCCGATGCGCAGTCGGCGACGCGTACCGCAAAGCCCTCACAGGCCGCACTCGAGAAGGACGGCAGGGCGATGGGTGAGCGCACGTCAGCCGCGAGGCGGCAGCCACGGGCGTCGAGCAGCGCCAGATCGAAGGGCGGCAGCGGGTCGATGCCCGACAGCACCGCATCGCGGTGCGCCTCAACGGTGCGTTGCACTACGCGGCTCCATCCGGGAAGTCCCCCGCCACGAACTCCTGCAGCCAGGCGCGCAGGTCGGCACCCAGGTCGTCGCGACGCACTGCGAGGCGCACCGTGGCCTGCAGCCAGCCCAGCTTGTCGCCGGTGTCGTAGCGGCGTCCCGTGAACACCACGCCGTGCACGCCACCACCCTCCTCGGGCGGCATGGCAGCCAGCACCCGCAGGGCGTCGGTGAGCTGGATCTCGCCGGACCGTCCGGGCGGCGTCACCTCGAGCACCCGGAAGACGGCCGGATCGAGCACGTAGCGGCCGATGACGGCGTAGTCACTCGGTGCCGCCTCGAGCGGCGGCTTCTCCACGAGGTCACGTACCCGCATGACGTCCTCGGCCCCCGCGGGTTCGACGGCGGCGACGCCGTAAAGCGGCAAGGACTCGCGCGGTACGCGCATGAGCGCGATGACGCTGCCACCGTGCTGCCGACGCACCTCGATCATGCGCGTGAGCAGGGGGTCGCGCTCGTCGATGAGGTCGTCACCGAGCAGCACGGCGAAGGGCTCATCGCCCACATGGTCGGCGGCCTGCAGCACGGCATGTCCAAGGCCACGCGGCTCGCCCTGCCGCACGTAGTGGATGTGGGCGAGGCCCGCCGAGCGCAGCACCTCCGCCATGCGCACATCGTCATGCCGCTGCTCGAGCGCATGCTCCAGCTCGTAGGCGCGATCGAAGTGATCCTCGAGCGCACGCTTGTTGCGTCCGGTGATGAGCAGGATGTCGGCGAAGCCCGCGGCGGCCGCCTCCTCCACCACGTACTGGATGGCCGGTCGATCAACGACCGGCAGCATCTCCTTCGGCGTCGCCTTCGTCGCCGGAAGGAACCGGGTCCCCAGCCCGGCAGCGGGGATGACCGCCTTGCGCACCATGGCCACACCCTATGCGCGCACGCGAACCCGCCACGGATGGCGGGCCGTGGCGCCCGGTGCGAGGATGCACGGGTGACGAACAAGGAGCTCCGGCCTCGACTGCGCGCCGAGCGTGCCGCCATCACCATGCCCCACGACGAGCGCTCGCAGCGCCTTGCCGACGCCGTCCTCGCGCATCCCGCGGTGGCCACGCTCCCGGCCGGGTCCTGGGTGACGTGCTACTCGAGCTATCGCGACGAGCCGCCCACGCGCCTGCTGCTGCAACGCTTGTGCGACGCGGGCCTGCACGTGCTCGTGCCGGCGGTGCGCGGCCCGCACCTGCACTGGCATGACGTCACCGGCGAGGTGGACGACCCGCGCGCGTGGACCGAGGACTCCTACGGCATCCCCTGCCCGGCCACGCCCGAGGTGGCGACGAGCCCTGCCGAACTGCTCGCCATGGGGGTGCGCGTCATCTGCACGCCGGGCCTCGGCATGGAGCGCAGCGGCGCCCGTGTGGGGCAGGGCGGCGGCTACTACGACCGCTTCTTCGCAGATGTGCCCCGGCACAGCGACGGCGGCCCCTTCCGCCTCGGCATCACGCACTTCGGCGGCCTACTGCCCGACGGCACCATCGAGGTGCGCGCGTGGGACCAGCCCGTCGACGACGTCATCGAGGGCTGATCCGCCAGCGTCAGACGCGGCGCGCCCGGTTGAGCTGCGGCGGCAGGTCGGGACGGTGCCCGAGCTGCTCGGCGACGACGAAGGGCCAGCGGGGGTTGCGCAGCGCGGCGCGGGCAACCTCCACGACGTCCGCACGCCCCTCTTCGACGATGGCGTTCGCCTGCTCGGCCTCCGTGATGAGCCCGACCGCGCTCACGGGGATGCCGGCACCCTCGCGGATGGCCGTGGCGAACGGCACCTGGTAGCCGGGACCCACCTGCACCTGCTGCTCATGGACGACACCCGCCGTGGACACGTCGACGAGGTCGACGCCCGCCTCCTTCATCCGCTTCGCGAACTCGATGGACTGCTCGAGGTCCCAGCCGCCGTCCGCCCAGTCGGTGGCCGAGAGGCGCACGATGAGGGGCATGCCCGTCGGGATGGCGGCGCGCACGGCACGGATGACGGCGAGCGGGAAGCGGACGCGGTTGTCGAACGAGCCGCCGTACTCGTCCGTGCGCTCGTTCACGAGCGGGCTGAGGAACTGGTGCAGCAGGTAGCCGTGGGCTGCGTGCAGCTCGATGGCGTCGAAGCCGACGGCGACAGCGCGACGGGCCGCATCGGCGAAGTGGCCCACGAGCGCCTCGATCTCCGCGACCGTGAGGGCCCGTGCCGTCGGGTACCCGGTGTAGGCGTTGTCGCTCGGCCCGACGATCTGCCAGCCGCCCTCCTCCGGCTCGGCATGGCCGCCGACCCAGTCGAGGCGCCGCGAACCCTTGCGGCCGGCGTGCGACAGCTGGATGCCGATGTGGCCACCGAGGGCGTGCACGAAGTCGACGACGGGACGCCAGGACGCTGCCGTCGCATCGCTCCACATGCCGGGGCAGCCGACCGAGATGCGGCCCTCGGGCACCACACCGGTGGCCTCCGCGAAGATGAGGCCGGCCCCGCCGGATGCGAAGGCACCGTGGTGCATCACATGCCAGGTGCCCACGCAGCCGTCGACGGCGCTGTACTGGCACATGGGGGCCACCCACAGCCGATTGGGCAGGGTGAGGTCGCGCAGGGTGATCGGGGTGAAGAGGGCGGGGGTCACGGTGCTCCTCCGGCGTCGGTCCGGTGACTGGGATGCGTGTACGGCAAGCCTACGACCGGCACGGACGGCCCCGGACGGGCGGCCTATCCTTGGCGCGAGACAGGGAGCGGACATGGCGGACAGCAGTTTCGACATCGTGAGCAAGGTCGATCGCATGGAGGTCGACAACGCCCTCAACCAGACGAAGAAGGAGCTGTCACAGCGCTTCGACTTCAAGGGCACGGGTGCCGACATCGCCTGGAAGGGCGAGGAGGTCATCGAGCTCGTCGCCGAGTCGGAGGACCGCGTGAAGGCGGCGCTCGACGTGTTCAAGGAGAAGCTGGTGAAGCGCCAGCTCTCACTCAAGTGCATCGACGCCGGTGAGCCGCGGCTCTCGGGCAAGGAGACGCACATCACCTGCAAGCTCAAGCAGGGCATCAGCCAGGACCAGGCGAAGCGGCTGAACAAGCTCATCAAGGACGAGGGCCCGAAGGGCGTGAAGACGCAGGTGATGGGCGAGGAGGTGCGCGTCTCGTCCAAGTCGCGCGACGACCTTCAGGCCGTGATCACCCTCGTGAAGGGCGCCGACCTCGACTTCGCCACGCAGTTCGTGAACTACCGCTGACCCCACCGCGCCCTTCGGCGCCCGGGCGTGGGCCCGATTTCCGTGGTGCGTCAGCGGCGGTTCGGCGTGAGCGTGGTACCGGCAGGGCTCTCAAGCAGCGGCGCGATGGCGAGCTCGGCCGCGCCAATGAGCACGGCCGCGGTGCCGAGTTCGCCGCCGCGCACCACGAGCCCCTCGCTGGCGGGGGCGATGGAGCTGGCCCGCACCGCCGAGAGCAGTCGCGGCGCGTCCCGCTTGAACAGTGACGTGAGGAAGCCGCCGAGGAGCACGGTCTGCGGATTGAAGATGGTGGAGAGCACCCCCACCGCGCGCCCGAGGTCGTCGGTCTGCCGATGCAGCAGGCGCAGGACGCGCGGGTCCTTCGTGTGCATGATGTCGAAGTCGAGTTCCTCATCGGTGGCGCTGTCGAGCTTGAACACCTCGAGCAGGTCATCGCGTCGCACCAGCGCCTCGAGGCTCCCGGCGATGCCCGAGTAGTCGGTGGCGCGCGAGCTGGAGATCTGCATGTGGCCGAGCTCGCCGGCGTACCCGGACGCCCCGCGCAGCAGGTGGTTGTCGACGACAACGCCACCGCCGATGCCACCGGATCCGGCGTGCAGGTAGACGGCATGCGCCGAGCCACGGGCCGCGCCGTACAACTGCTCGGCGGTGCAGGCGCTGGCCGCGTCGTTGCCGACGTAGACCGGCAGCCCGGTCTGTTGCGCGAGCATGGTGCCGAGCGGCACCTCGACCCAGCCCAGGTGGGGCGCGAAGCGCACCACGCCGTCGTGCACGCGGATCATGCCGGGCACCGCCACGCCGACACCGACGATGCGCGTGCCGGACGGCAGGCCCGCGCGCAGCTCGCTGATGAGCTTCGTGGCGATGCGCAGCGCGTGCTCGGGTTCGGGCCGCAGCCGTGTCGGATGGCGACGGCGCACGAGCACGCGCCCGTCGAGCGACACGACACCCACGGTGGTGGCGTCGGTCTCGGGGTTCACCGCGATGGCGACGACCTGGTCGGTGGGCTCGACGACGCGTGACGGGCGACCGACCGACCCGTCCACCTCGGCATCACGCTCGGTGACGAGGCCGAGGGCCACGAGCTCGCCGACGAGGTCGGAGATGGTCGAGCGGTTGAGCCCGGTGACCGAGGTGAGGTGGGTGCGGGGCACGGCGCCCGACAGGTGGAGCAGCCGCAGCACGGCGCTCAGGTTGTGCTGCCGCAGGTTCTCGCGGTTGGCCCCCAGGGGCGCGCGCAAGGGCTGTGCAGTGGCCATGGCTCCTCCTCCGGCCGCAACCGTAGCGGGGCTGCCAGTGGCGCAACAGCGGCGCGCAGGCCGCTGACCGGCCACGTTGCCTTGGGCAACAAATCGGTAACGTTACGAAATCGTGAGCGTCCACCTACTGACAGCATTTGTTGGGTACGGCAACAATGGCGCCGCCTCCCTGCGAGGCCGCCAATGCGGACGAGTGACACCGACGCAGCAGCGGATACATCCCCATACCGAGGAGAATCAGTGAAGAAGACTGCGCTCACAGCAGCAGTTGCGCTTGCGGCCGTTTCCGCGATGAGCCTGGCGGGCGTTGCCCCGGCACAGGCTGCGGCGAGCAAGCGCGCCTGCGTCATCCTTCCGGATGCCGACAGTGGCACGCGCTGGGAGTCCGGCGACCGTCCGGCCCTCAACGCGATCCTCACGAAGGCCGGCTTCCAGGTCGACATCCAGAACGCGCTCAAGGACACCAACAAGTACGCCACCATCGCCGACGCCCAGCTGGCGAAGGGCTGTGGCGTGATGCTGCTCGTCGACTACAACGGCGCCGGCATCGCAGTCGCCCAGAAGGCCAAGGCCCAGGGCATCCCGGTCATCGCGTACGACCGTCCGATCCAGGGCGCCACGTACTACGTGTCCTTCAACAACACGGTCGTCGGCCAGCTGCAGGGCGAGACCGTCATCAACGGCCTCAAGGCCGAGCACAAGAACCCGAAGACGGCCAGCATCGTCTTCTCCTCGGGTGACCCGACCGACGGCAACGCAGCCATGTTCGCCAACGGCGCCAAGGCTGCCTTCAAGAAGGCCGGCGTGACCAAGTTCGCCTTCACGATGAAGGGCACGTGGGACGGCCCGACGGCCGGCACCGAGTTCGAGCAGGCCTTCACCGCCCTCAAGGGCAAGGTCGACGCGGTCCTCGCGCCGAACGACAACAACGCCTCGGCGATCATCCAGATCCTCGACAAGAACAACCAGCGCGCCGTGATCTCGGGCCAGGATGCCTCGATCGCCGGCCTGCAGAACGTCCTGCTCGGCAAGCAGACGGCCACCGTCTACAAGCCGTTCAAGGTCGAGGCGAAGGCTGCCGCGAACCTCGCGATCAGCCTGCTCAAGGGCCAGAAGGTCAAGACCTCGCTCAAGGCTCCGGACGGCACGCCGTTCATCGCCCTGAAGCCCACCCTCATCACGCAGAAGAACGTTGAGCTCGTGGTGAAGAACGGTGACGCGAAGGCCGCTGACCTCTGCACCGCCAACGTGAAGGCTGCCTGCAAGAAGTTCGGCATCAAGTAACACCACCATGTGAGGAGCCCTGCGTCCGAGAGTCTGCGGGCGCAGGGCTCCTTCCATCGCTGACGGTCACACCCCTCCTCATCGAAAGAGCCCCACAGTGGAAGTGCCAGTAGTTGAACTGACCGGCATCAAGAAGAGCTTCGGCCCGGTCGACGTGCTCAAGGGCATCGACTTCGCGGCCTACGCCGGCAAGGTCACCGCGCTCGTCGGCGACAACGGTGCCGGCAAGTCGACCCTCATCAAGGGCCTCGCCGGCGTGCAGCCCTACGACGAGGGCGTCGTGCGATTCGGCGGCGCGGAGGTGCAGATCCGCGATCCCCGTGAGGCCAGCGGCCTCGGCATCGAGGTCGTGTACCAGGACCTCGCACTCTGCGAGAACCTCGACATCGTGCAGAACATGTTCCTCGGCCACGAGGAGCTGCGCACGGGCACGCTGCACGAGGCAGCCATGGAACTGCAGGCAACGAAGGCGCTCCAGAGCCTCTCGGTGCGCACCGTGAAGTCCGTGCGGCAGAAGGTCTCGTCGCTCTCCGGTGGCCAGCGCCAGACCGTCGCCATCGCCCGCTCGATCCTGCGTGAGGCCAAGCTCGTCATCCTCGACGAACCCACCGCCGCCCTCGGCGTCGCCCAGACGGAGCAGGTGCTCAACCTCGTCCGTCGCCTCGCCGACCATGGCGTCGCCGTCATCATGATCAGCCACAACCTCAGCGACGTGTTCCGGGTCGCCGACCACATTGCCGTGCTGTACCTCGGGCGCATGACCGCGCACCTCAAGACGACCGAGACCGACCACTCGGAGGTCGTCGCCTACATCACCGGCGCCAAGAGCCAGGAAGGCGGCAACTAGCCATGACGACCCCGGTCACGACCATCGCGAGCGGCCAGGAAGGCTCGCTCAAGGACCAGTTCGACGCCTACCTGCTGCGCCTCAAGGCCGGCGACATGGGCTCCCTGCCCGCCATCGCCGCCACCGTCCTGCTGGCGCTGCTCTTCGCGAAGCTGAGCCCCTTCTTCTTCACCAACCTGAACTTCACCAACCTGTTCGTGCAGTCGGCCGAGCTCATCATGCTCTCGAGTGCACTGGTGTTCGTCATCATCCTCGCCGAGATCGACCTGGCAGCGGGCGTCACCGCCGGTGTGGCCATGGCCGTCTACATCACGCTCATCCAGAGCAAGGGCTGGGCCTGGGTGCCCGCGCTCATCGCGGCCTTCGTCACCGGCATCGTCATCGGCTGGGTCATCGGCTTCCTCGTGGCGAAGGTCGGCGTGCCCTCCTTCGTCGTGACACTGGCCTTCTTCCTCGGCTTCCAGGGCATGCAGCTCGTGCTCCTCGGTGAGGGCGGCGTCTACCGTGTCGAGCAGCAGCCGATCCTCGCGATCATGAACAACAACATCCCCGTGTGGGCCGGATGGGCACTCGTCATCGTGTCCGCCGCACTCCTCGGCGTGCTCGGCATCTGGGACCGCTCCCGACGCGCCCGTGCCGGCCTGGTGAACCGCCCCATCGCCATCCTCTTCATCAAGATGGGTGCCGTCGTCGTGTTCGGTGGCGCGGGCGTCGCGATCATGAACCAGGACCGCAGCCAGGGTGTCATCCCGATCCAGGGCGTGCCGATCGTCGTACCGATCACCCTCGCGGTGCTGTTCGTCGGCAGCTTCGTGCTCGAGCGCACCCGCTTCGGCCGTCACCTGTATGCGATCGGTGGTAACCCCGAGGCGGCGCGCCGTGCCGGCATCAAGGTGACGCGCATCCGCATCTGGGCGTTCATCGTCTGCGCGGTCCTCGCTGTCATCTCGGGCGTCTTCCATGCCAGCCGCATCGGCAGCGTCGACGGCTCCGCGGGCCACTCCATCGTGCTCGAGGGCGTCGCAGCCGCGGTCGTTGGTGGCGTGAGCCTCTTCGGTGGACGCGGCAAGTTGGCGAACGCCGCCATCGGCGCCATCGTCATCACCATGATCGACAACGGCCTGGGCCTGCTGCAGATGCCGGCAGGCATCAACTTCCTCGTCGCAGGCGGCGTGCTGCTCCTCGCGGCGACGATCGACGCCGGCGCGCGCAAGCGCAGCGGCTCGAGCCTGGCTCGCGTCTGACCCTCCTCGAAGCCCTCCCGCACGAACGGAACCACCATGCGCTTCACTGACGGTTTCTGGCTCATGCGGGAGGGCTTCTCGGCGCTCTCCGCAGCCCAGGCCTACGCCACCACGGTCGAGTCGACCGACCACGGCGACCGCGTGCACGTCCTCGCCACCCCACGGGTGGTGCGGCACCGCGGCCAGACACTGAACACCGCCACCCTCTCGATCGACATCGACGCGCCCGCGACCGACGTCATCCGCGTGCGCGTGGCCCACCACACGGGCGGCACGCCCTCCCTCCACTTCCCCGTCACCGAGCAGCCCGCCGCCGCGCGCGCCGCCCAGGCCGACGGTCACACCGACCTCGTCTCCGGCGGCCTCACCGCCCGCATCCACACGGGCGAAGCCTGGAACCTCGAGTTCATCGCCGACGGTCGCGTGCTCACGCACCAACGCGAGCGCAGCCTCACCATCGTCACCGACCCGGACGGCGGGCACCACCTCGCAGCACAGCTGGCGCTCGGCGTGGGCGAGCAGGTGTACGGCCTGGGCGAGCGCTTCACCGCCTTTGTGAAGAACGGGCAATCGGTCGACGTCTGGAACGCCGACGGCGGCACGAGCAGCGAGCAGGCCTACAAGAACATCCCCTTCTACCTCACGAACCGTGGCTACGGCGTCTTCGTGAACCACACCGGCCGTGTGTCCTTCGAGGTCGCGAGCGAGGCCGTCGAGCGTGTGCAGTTCAGCGTCGAGGCCCACGACCTCGAGTACCTCGTCATCCACGGGCCGACACCGCGCGACATCCTGCGCCGCTACACCGCGCTCACCGGACGCGCGCCCGTGCTCCCCGACTGGTCGTTCGGCCTCTGGCTCAGCACCTCCTTCGTCACCGACTACGACGAGGCCACGGTCTCGTCCTTCATCCGCGGCATGCGCGAGCGCGACATCCCCCTGTCGGTGTTCCACTTCGACTGCTTCTGGATGCGCGAGTACCAGTGGTGCGACTTCCAGTGGGACCCGCGCACCTTCCCCGACCCGGCCGGCATGCTGGCGCGGCTCAAGGCCGACGGCCTGCGCATCAGCCTCTGGATCAACCCCTACATCGGGCAGGCCTCACCGCTGTTCGAGGAGGCCAAGCGCCTGGGCTACCTGCTGCGCCGCAACGACGGGCCCGGTGGCACCGCCGGCAGCGTGTGGCAGTGGGACCTGTGGCAGGCGGGCAACGCCATCGTCGACTTCACCAACCCCGACGCGCGCACCTGGTTCCAGTCGAAGCTCAGGCCCCTGCTCGACATGGGCGTCGACTGCTTCAAGACTGACTTCGGCGAGCGCATCCCACTCGATGTCGTGTACCACGATGGTGCTGATCCAGAGCAGATGCACAACCTGTACACGCAGTTGTACAACGAGACGGTCTGGTCGCTGCTGCGCGAGGTGCGCGGCGACGACGCCGTCGTGTTCGCTCGCAGTGCCACCGTCGGCGGGCAGACGATGCCCGTGCACTGGGGTGGCGACAACACCTCGTCCTTCGAGTCGATGGCCGAGAGCCTGCGCGGCGGCCTGAGCCTGGGGCTCAGCGGCTTCGGCTACTGGAGCCACGACATCGGCGGCTTCGAGGGCAGCCCGGATCCCGCGGTCTTCAAGCGCTGGGTCGCCTTCGGGCTGCTGAGCTCGCATAGCCGCCTGCACGGCAACGAGTCGGTGCGCGTGCCCTGGGCCTTCGACGAGGAGGCCGTCGACGTCACTCGCGCCTTCGCGCAACTCAAGCAGGCGCTGCTGCCCTACCTCCGGGCGACCGCCCAGGAGGTGCATGACACCGGCGTGCCGATGATGCGGCCGATGCTCGTCGAGTTCCCGGAGGATCGCACCTGCTGGTACCTCGACCAGCAGTACATGCTCGGGCCCGACCTGCTCGTCGCCCCGGTGTTCAGCGCCGACGGCACGGTCGAGTTCTTCCTGCCCGCTGGCACCTGGACCAACTGGTTCACCGGCGAGCAGGTGCAGGGCGGCACCTGGCGCACCGAGACCCATGGCTTCATGACCTTGCCGCTCTACCTGCGCGAGGCGCCGCGCCTGCTCACCCGCTGACGGTGGCAAGGCGCTGCGACCAGTGGTGCACCGCCTGCGCGCGCGTGGCTGAGGGATCGTCGAAGTCCGGCACCCACGCCAGCGCGTCGAAGGGGCACACCTCCACGCAGATGCTGCAGTGCATGCACCGTGCCATGTCGATGCGGAAGTCGTCGAGCACGTTGATGGTGCGGGGCCGCGGCAACGAGGCCGTCGCCGGGTCCACTGCGCGGTGGGCGTCGAGCGAGATGCACCAGGTGGGGCACTCGCGCACGCACAGCATGCACGAGGTGCAGCGCTCGGGGTCGAGGTCGAGCACGCCACGCGTGATCGTCATGGGCGCACCCCCGGTGGCAGCTGACGTCGACGTGCCCGTTCGCCACCCGGCTCATCGGCGCCGGGCCAGGGCACCTGTCGCGCCTCCAGCCAGACGTCGGCCGTCATGGGCGCGGGGACGTCGGGGGCGAGGAGCAGCGGCGTGGTGGCATGCCCATGGAAGCGGATGCCGTACAGCTCCGCCGCCTCGCGCTCGTCCCACGCCACGGTCGGCAGCAGCGCGGTGAGTGTCGGCACGCCGGCCGATGCGTCCACGGTGAGCACGACGTCATCACCATCGGCGCCACGCAGCCGCAGCCACACCTGCAGACCGCCGTCATCGATGCCCATGAGCGTCACGAGTCGATCGTGCCCCGCGGCCATCGCCGCCTGCACTGCGGCCACCCAGGCGTCGGCCTCAACGTGCTGCATGCGCGGTCACCTCCGTCGCGGCACGAGCCACGGCACCCCAGAGCGCCGGGGGCGGGGGTGGGCAACCGGGGACGAACAAGTCGGCGTCGATGCCCTGCACCACTGCATGCGAGTCCCAGTAGGGGCCGCCGCTCGACGCGCACACGCCGAAGGCGATGACGGCGCGAGGGGCCGGTGCGGCATCGATGGCTGCCTGCACCATCCCCGCCGTGGCATGCGTCACCGTGCCGGCGATCACGACGACGGTGGCGTCGCGTGGTTCATCGGCCCCCACCCAGGTCATGTCGGGCAGGTCCTGGGGACGATGCAGGGCCGTCGCCACCTCGACGGCACAGCACGCGAGGAGCACCGGGACCACAGCGACGCGCATGGCGTGAGGGTATCGGCTCGGGCCAGCGGCAGGACGGGCCCGGTGCGGTCGTCGGGGCGTGCCGCTGGGCGCGGGCATCGTGCAGCAGGCACCGTGGCGAGCGTCACGCCGCACCCTGGTTCGCATCCGCGTTGCGGGCGGACGACAATGGCGACATGGTGGCGCGACGCCACCGACTCAGTGAGGTACGAGACGTGTCCAAGCAACTCATCACGCTGGATCAGGTCATCATCCGCTTCGCCGGCGACTCCGGCGACGGCATGCAGCTCACCGGCGATCAGTTCACCGCCGAGACGGCCGCGTATGGCAACGACCTGTCCACGATGCCCGACTACCCGGCCGAGATCCGCGCCCCACAGGGGACCCTGCACGGCGTCTCGTCCTTCCAGTTGCACTTCGCCGACCACGAGGTGCTGACGCCGGGTGATGCCCCCAATGTGCTCGTGGCGATGAACCCCGCGGCGCTCAAGGCCAACATCGGGCTCATGGGCCCTGGGGCGACCCTCATCCTCAACTCCGACGAGTTCACCAAGCGCAACCTTGAGAAGGTGGGCTACTGGTCCAACCCACTCGAGGACGGGTCGCTCGCCCGCTACGACGTGCATGCCATCGCACTCACCTCGCAGACGGTCGACGCACTCAAGGACTTCGACCTCACCCGCAAGGAGGCCGAGCGTTCGAAGAACATGTACGCCCTCGGCCTGCTCTCCTGGCTGTACTCACGACCCACGGACGCCGCGCGCCGCTACCTCGAGAAGAAGTTCGCGAAGAAGCCCGAGGTGCTGGCCGCCAACCTCGCCGCACTCGAGGCGGGCTGGTCCTTCGGTGAGACCACCGAGGCCTTCTCCGTGTACTACGAGATCAAGCCGTCCTCGCCCGCCCCGGGCACCTACCGCTACATCACGGGCAACGTCGCGCTGTCATACGGCCTCATCGCCGCCTCGGTGCGCTCGGGCCTGCCGCTCTTCCTCGGCTCCTACCCGATCACCCCGGCGTCCGACATCCTGCACGAGCTGTCGAAGCACAAGAACTTCGGTGTGCGCACCTTCCAGGCCGAGGACGAGATCGCCGGTGTCGGCTCCGCGATCGGCGCCGCCTATGGCGGCATGCTCGCCGTCACCACCACGTCCGGCCCCGGCATCGCGCTGAAGTCCGAGGCCATCGGCCTGGCCGTCGCCCTTGAGTTGCCCCTCATCATCGTCGACGTGCAGCGCGGTGGCCCGTCCACGGGCCTGCCGACGAAGACCGAGCAGGCTGACCTGCTGCAGGCCATGTACGGGCGCAACGGCGAGTCCCCGGTGCCAATCGTTGCCGCGCAGTCACCTGCCGACTGCTTCAACGCCGCCTACGAGGCGGCACGCATCGCGGTCACCTACCGGACGCCCGTCTTCCTGCTCACGGACGGCGCGCTCGCGAATGGCGCCGAGCCCTGGCTGCTCCCGAGCATCGACGAGCTGCCGCCCATCGACCCCGCCTTCCTCACCGAGCCCAACCACGAGGTCGACGGCACGCCCGTGCTGTGGCCCTTCAAGCGTGACCCCGAGACGCTGGCACGCCCATGGATCAAGCCCGGCACGCCCGGCCTCACGCACCGCATCGGTGGCATCGAGAAGCAGGACGGCACCGGCAACATCTCCTACGACCCTGCCAACCACGACCGCATGGTGCGCCTGCGTGACGCGAAGGTGCAGGGCATCGCACGCGAGGTGCCGAACCTCTGGGTCGACGACCCCACCGGCGATGCCGAGTTGCTGGTGCTCGGATGGGGTTCCACCTACGGCCCGGTCGGCGCGGCCTGCGAGGAGGTGCGCAAGGAGGGCATCAAGGTGGCCCATGCGCACATCCGCCTCGTCCACCCCTTCCCGGCCGACACCGGTGAGGTCCTGCGCCGCTATCGCAGGGTCCTCATCCCCGAGATGAACCTGGGGCAGCTCGCGCTGCTCATCCGCGGCACCTACCTGGTCGATGCCATGAGCCTCAACAAGGTCGAGGGCCAACCCTTCAAGTCCACGGAGATCGCCGCCGCCATCAAGGATGTGCTTGCCCATGTCTGAGACCTTCGCCTCACTCTCGCTCGTCCCGAAGACGACGACGCCGCTGTCCGCCAAGGACTTCAAGACCGATCAGGAGGTGCGCTGGTGCCCCGGTTGCGGTGACTACGCGATCCTCGCCGCAGTGCAGGCCTTCCTGCCGGAGCTCGGCGTGGCCCGCGAGAACATCACCATCATCTCGGGCATCGGCTGCTCGTCCCGCTTCCCGTACTACGTCGACACCTACGGCATGCACTCCATCCACGGTCGTGCGCCGGCCATCGCCACGGGGCTCTCGGTCACGCGACCCGACCTCTCGGTGTGGGTCGTCACCGGCGACGGCGACGCGCTGTCGATCGGCGGCAACCACCTCATCCACGCCATGCGCCGCAATGTGAACCTCAAGATCCTGTTGTTCAACAACCGCATCTATGGGCTCACGAAGGGCCAGTACTCCCCCACCTCCGAGGAGGGGAAGATCACGAAGTCCACGCCCTACGGCTCACTCGACCACCCCTTCAACCCGGTGTCGCTGGCACTCGGCGTCGAGTGCACGTTCGTCGCGCGCACGCTCGACAGCGATCGCAAGCACCTCACCGAGACGCTGCGGGCAGCTGCGGCGCACGAGGGCACCGCGATCGTCGAGATCATGCAGAACTGCGACATCTTCAATGACGGTGCATGGGCTCCGCTGAAGGACGCCGAGGTGCGCGACGAGAACCTCATCCGCCTCGAGCACGGCCAGCCCATCCGCGTGGGCGCCTCGCGCGGCGTCTTCCGTGACGATCGTGGCGAGCTGTTCATCGACGAGGTCACGGAGGCCAACGCCGCCAAGGTCGTGATCCACGACGCGCACATGGACGACCCGTCGGCTGCCTTCCAGCTGTCGCGGCTCAGTGACCCCGTGCGCCTGTCGAACACGCCCGTCGGGGTGTTCCGGGATGTCGCGCGGCCGGTGTTCGACCGTCAGATGCAGGCGCAGATCGACGAGGTGTCGCGCAAGCTGGGCACCGGCGACTTCGACCGGCTGCTCCGCAGCGCGGACACGTGGGAGATCGCCTGATCGATCAGGGGTTCGGCATCCTCGCCAGCGTCACAGCGAAGGCGAGGGCCACGCCCATGAGTGCCACCTCGACGGCGAGCATGCGTCGCACCAGGCTCGCCGGCGGGGTGTCCGGCACGAACATGTGCGCCCGCATGCGGTAGGCGATGACGCCGATGGCCAGGTACACGAGCACCTTGCCGAGGAGCACGACGAGGTAGCGATCGTGCAGCAGGGCGTTCCAGTCGCCCACCCGTGCGCCCAGGCTGGCGATGCCGCTCAGCATGAGCAGCGTGTACGCGGCAAGGGCGATGGGTGAGAACAACCGGGCGAGGTGGAAGGCCCGCGACGCGAGCAGGGCGACGACGCCACCCACCCACACGCTCATGGCGAGCAGGTGCACGATCATGGTGAGCGACGCGAACCAGTGGGTGGTCTGTGCGGCGCTGTGCCCCGTGAAGCCCGGGAGGGCGACCGCGATGGCGAGGAGCACGGCCACGAAGGCGGCGTCGGTGCGATGCGCCACGCGACCGAGCAGCACGGCTGCCGCACCACCGAGGATCACCTGCAGCACGAGGTAGCGACCCTCGTCGATCTGCGTGAGGAACGACAGCAGCATGCGCGAGTCGAGGGCGTTCCACCATTCGGTGGCCAGGACGTCGGCGAGGGTGGCAACCGCGAGCATCGCGGATGCGGCGGCGAAGACGACGGCGGAGCGCTGGGCGATACGGCGGGCCGCATCGACGGTGTCGAGCAGGGTGCCGACGATGGTGCCGCCGAGCGCCACCGCACCGCTCATGAACATCACGAGCCGCAGCACCGGCACGAGCACGAGCGTGGCGAAGGGTGAGACGGGCAGCCCATCGAGGGAACGCACCGCGAGCACACCACTCCAGACGAGGGCCAGGGCGAACGCGACCACGGTGGGGGCGGCGATCCGAACGATGCGCATGCTCCGATTATGGCCTTCGCGCTCCGGGTGGGCCGCAGATTTCGACTGCCGCGCATGGCCTGCCATCATTGCCGCATGCGCCGTGCGGCCGTCCTCATCGCAGCCAGCCTGCTGCTCAGTGCGTGCGGCAGCAGCACTCCCAGCGCACCCACCACGCTCGATGCCGCGGCCGCCCAGCAGGCGCGCAGCGAGTTCACCATCGTCCCCGCTGCCCAGCGCACGGCATTCCCCACCTGGAACACCACCGACCTCGATGGCTACGCCTGGTCCACCGCCAACCTCGTGCACCAGTGGATCGTGGTGAACTTCTGGGCGTCATGGTGCGAGCCCTGCATCGAGGAGTGGCCGGAACTGCAGGCGGCGGCTGCCGCGCATCCGAGCGTCCAGTTCGTCGGCATCAACACCATGGACACCACGGCGGACGCCAAGTCGTTCATCGCCGCGCACCCCACGGAGTACCGCCAGCTATCGGACGGCACGGCCCACATCCTGACGTCGTTGCAGGGGATGCCGAACACCACCCTGCCCACCACGGTGATCCTCGATCGCTACCACCGGGTGGCGGCGTGGAAGGTGGGGCCGACGAAGCGGGAGCAGGTGCGCCGCGCACTCGAGGCGCTGGCGCTCAGCCCCGCGTCCTGACGCGGCGCACGCGCGCAACGCCCCAACCGACGAGCAGGAGCAGCACGAGCGCCACGCCGGTGAGCCAGAACCCGATGGTGGCGCTGTCGCTGTGCACCGGGCTCACCTCGGGCACCGCCGTGCTCATCGGGGTGGCAGCAGCCTGACCGGACGGCGCGAAGCGGAAGGTGCGGGTGTCGGTCACGACGTGGCCGTCGCCCGAGAGCACGCGATAGTTCACGTGGTACGTGCCGGGCCGGTGGAGGGGCAGCAGCCACACGATGATGCGCGTGCCCTGCACTGCCATCTCCGAGGTCTGCACGGCATGCCCGGCGGGATCGATGACGGCGACCGTGGAGCCGAGTGACTGCATCGGCTCATCGAAGGTGAGCACCACCTGCGACGGCGCGACGGTGACGGTGGACCCGACCGCGGGTGTCATCGACACGAGGCCGGCGTGTGCGAAGGCCGGCGCGGCGGTGACGATCGCAGCGAACACCGCGAGCAGCCCAGCGAGCGCAACGCCCATTCGCCTCATGCTGCGACCTCCCGTCGGCGCCCATCAGGGCCTGAGGATACGCTGCCGGCATGCAGCCCCGATCGTCCGAAGCCAACGGTCTGCTCCTCGGGCTCGGCGCCTATGGCGTCTGGGGCTTCTTCCCCCTCTACTTCCCGCTCCTCGACCCGGCGAGCGCCTACGAGGTGCTCGCTCATCGCATCGTGTGGTCGTTCGTGTTCATGATCGCGGTGAACAGTGCCTTCCACCTGTGGCCGCCGGTGCGAGTGGCGCTCGCGAGTGCACGCGTGCGACGCCTGCTCGTGCTCGCCTCCGCGCTCATCACGATCAACTGGGGCGTCTACATCTGGGCTGTCGGGCACGACCATGTCGTCGAGGCCGCACTCGGGTACTTCGTGACGCCGCTGCTCAGCGTGGGCCTTGGGATCGCCGCGTTCGGTGAGCGCCTGCGTCGCCTGCAGTGGGTGGCCATCGGCATCGGCGGAGCATCGCTCGTCATCCTCGCGATCGACGCGGGCAGTGTGCCGTGGATCGGCCTCGTGCTCGCCCTCTCGTTCGGCACCTACGGCATGGTGAAGAAGCTGGCGAATGTCGAGGCCATGGCCTCGCTCACGATCGAGACGGCCATCGCCACCCCCTTCGCCGTCGTGTGGCTGGTGCACCTGCAGCTCACCGGGTCGCTCGCCTTCCTGCACACGTCCGTGGGCCACACGCTCACGGTGCTCACTGCCGGCGTCGTCACGGCCATCCCACTGCTCGGCTTCGGCGCAGCCGCGGTGCGCATCCCGCTCAGCACGCTGGGGCTGCTGCAGTACATCACGCCCGTGCTGCAGTTCATCATCGGTGTCGCGGTGTTCCATGAGCGCATGTCGACCCTGCGCTGGCTGGGCTTCGCGGCCCTCTGGGTGGCGCTCGCGGTGTACAGCACCGACATGGTGCGGCACACACGTCGCCGTTGACCTACCGGCCGCGCCGGAGTGGGCGTCAGGCCACGCGATCCACGACGTCGTCGCAGAGGGCGAGCAATGCGCTGAGGGCCGCCTGACGACGCTGCAGCGACGGCGAATCCGCATCGGCCGCCACCATGTCGGCTGCGAGGGCAGCACGGATGGGTGCCAGCGCCTCCGCCGCCGTTGCCGCCCATTGGCGTGCGGTGTCGCGGGCCATGCGCATGGCCGGGTTCTCACGCAGCAGGGCCAACGCCTCCGCGTGCTCCGCGTCATCCTGGAGGGGACGGCCGAGCAGGGCACGCAGGGCCGCGTCCGACTCCAGCTGCGCCGCCTCGACGAGCAGCATCGGCAGCGTCATGACGCCCTCGCGCAGGTCGGTGCCGGGTGTCTTGCCGGACACGTCCCCGGGCGAGGCGATGTCGAGGATGTCATCGGCGATCTGGAAGGCGATGCCGATGGCCTCGCCATAGTTGCGCAGGGCCTCGGTGACGTCCGCGCTGCAGCCGGCGAACATGGCGCCATAGCGGCAGGCCGTCGCGATGAGCACGCCCGTCTTGTCGGCGAGCACGCCGAGGTGATGGGCAACCGCGTCTGCACCGTCGGAGGGACCCACGGTCTCGCGGATCTGCCCCTCGACGAGCCGGGCAAAGGTCTGGGCCTGGATGCGCACGGCCTCGGGCCCGAGGTCCGCGAGCACCTCGGACGAGCGTGCGAAGAGGAAGTCGCCGGTGAGGATCGCGATGGTGTTCGTCCATCGCGTGTTGGCCGACTCCGCCCCCCGACGGCGCGGGGCCTCATCCATGACGTCGTCGTGGTACAGCGACGCGAGGTGCACGAGCTCGACCGCGACGGCCGACTCCACCACCTCATCGTTCACGCCGTTGCCGAGCTGCGATGCAAGCAGCGTGAGCATGGGCCGGAAGCGCTTGCCGCCCGCATTCAGCAGGTAGTTCGCCGCCTCGTCGATGAACGGGTCGTCGGCCCGCGCTGCCTGGCGCAGCGAGGCCTCCACCTGTTCCAGTCCGGCGAGCACCGCCTCCGCGAGTGCCGGTTCGACGGACTGCAGCCCGAACGTGCTCACGCGCGCCCTATCGGAGGAAGGTCGACGCGTTGGCGGCGAGGTCGAGCAGCGGCTGCGGCAGGATGCCGAGCACGAGCGTGAGCGCTGCGGTGACCCCCACGACCACGCGCGTGTAGCCGCTCGGCACCACGACGCTCGCCGTGGCCTCGGTCGCCTCGGTGAAGAACATGAGGACGATGACGCGCACGTAGAAGAAGCCGGCCACAGCGGAGGCGATCACCGCGATGATGACGAGCGGCGTGGCACCGCTGGCGGCAGCAGCCGAGAACACCGCGAACTTGCCGATGAAGCCACTCGTGAGCGGGATGCCAGCGAAGGCGAGCAGGAACAGCGCGAAGACGCCGGCCATGAAGGGCGACTTGCGACCGAGCCCGGCCCAGGCGCCGAGGTGCGATGCCTCACCCGTCGCGTCACGGACGAGCGAGACGACCGCGAAGGCACCGACCGTGGTGACACCGTAGGTGGCGAGGTAGAAGAGCGAGCCGCTGAGGCCGTCCTTGCTGGCCGCGGCGACCGCGAGCAGCAGGAAGCCGGCATGCGCGACGGACGAGAAGGCAAGCATGCGCTTGATGTCGCTCTGTGCCACACCGACGATGGTGCCGACCGCCATGGACACGATGGCGAGCACCCACACGATGGGCTGCCAGTCCCAGCGGGCACCGCCGAAGGCCACGTACATCACACGCATGAGGGCGCCGAACGCGGCGATCTTCGTGGCGGCGGCCATGAAGCCGGTGAGCGGGGTGGGCGCGCCCTGGTAGACGTCGGGGCTCCACTGGTGGAACGGGGCGACGCCGACCTTGAACAGCAGGCCGATCGCGACGAAGAGGGCGCCGAGCAGGAACATGCCCTCGTTGTTCGTCATCTTCGACAGCGCCGTGGCGATGCCACCGAAGTTCGTGGAACCCGCGTAGCCGTACACGAGTGCCGCGCCGTACAGGAAGAAGGCCGATGAGAACGCGCCGAGAATGAAGTACTTGAGCGCTGCCTCCTGCGAGAGCAGGCGACGACGACGCGCCATGCCGGCCATGAGGTAGAGCGGCAGCGACAGCACCTCGAGGGCGACGAACATGGTGAGCAGGTCGGTGGCCGCCGGGAACAGGAGCATCCCACCGAGGGCGAAGAGGAAGAGCGGCCAGACCTCGGTCTGCAGCCAGCCCGCCTCCGTGAACTGCTGCTCGTCGCTGCTGCCCGGCAGCGCCGACGCACGCGGCGCGAAGGCGTCACCGGCCGGGTCGACCCGGCGCTCGGCGAACAGCAGCGCACCGAGCACGCCCACCACGAGGATGATGCCCTGCAGCATCGTCGCCGTGCCGTCGAGGGCGAAGGCCCCCATGGCCTCGATGCCCTCACGCTTGGCCGTGTAGTTGTTGAGCACCGCACCGAACGCGATGGCGATCGTGAGGAAGGTGACGACGATCTGCACACTGCGTCGCTGCGTGCGCGCCACGAAGGCCTCAACGAGCACCGACACGATGGCACCGGCGAACACGATGAGGACGGGCGCGAGCTTCACATAGTCGAAGTTCGGCGTCGCGAAGGAGGACAGGGCGGCGAGCATCATGAGTTCGTCCCTTCGAGCGCGGGCTTCGGGTCCGCGACGGCCACCACGTGCATGGTCTTGTCGATCGTCGGGTTGATGACGTTGAGGAGCACCTGCGGCACGAACCCGAGCGCGATGATGATGGCGAGCACGGGGGCGATCGCCACGATCTCACGACGGTTCATCTCCGTGACGCGTTCGCGCACCGTCTCCCCCGGCATGCCCGTCATCGACCGCTGGTACATGAGCAGGATGTAGAGCGCGGCGAGCACGATGCCGAACGTGGCGATGACTGCCTCGGACGGGTAGCGCGTGAACGTGCCGACGAGCACGAGGAACTCGCTCACGAAGGACGACATGCCCGGCAGCGCGAGGGACGAGAGGCCGGCGAGCAGGAAGGCGCCGGTGAGCAGCGGTGCCACCTTGTTCACCCCGCCGAAGTCCTCGATGAAGCGCGACCCGCGCCGGCTGATGAGGAAGCCCGCCACGAGGAACAGGGCCGCCGTGGAGAAGCCGTGGTTCACCATGTAGAGGGCCGCACCCGACTGGCTCTGCGAGGTGAACGCGAAGATGCCGAGCGTGATGAAGCCGAAGTGCGACACCGACGTGTAGGCGATGAGGCGCTTGATGTCGGACTGGCCGATGGCGAGGAGCGCACCGTAGAAGATGCTCACGATGGACAGGATGATGACGACCGGCGTTGCCCACAGCGACGCTGCGGGGAACAGCACGAGCAGGTAGCGGAACATGCCGAAGGTGCCGATCTTGTCGAGCACGCCCACCATGAGGGTGGCGGAGCCCGGCGTGGCCTCTGCGGCGGCGTCCGGCAACCAGGTGTGCACCGGCACGAGGGGCGCCTTCACCGCGAAGGCGATGAAGAATCCGACCCAGAGCCACTTCTCGGTGGTGGGGTCGAGGTGCAGCTGCGAGAGCGTGGCCCAGTCGAAGGTGCCGTGGCCGAGCTGCTGCTTCGCCTGCACCCACAGCCCGATGAGCGCCGCCAGCATGATGAGGCCGCCGAGGAGGCTGTAGAGCAGGAACTTGATCGACGCGTACTGCCGCTTGGCCCCGCCATAGCGCCCGATAAGGAAGTACATCGGGATGAGGATGGCCTCGAAGAACACGTAGAAGAGGAACACGTCGGTGGCCGCGAAGACGCCGACCATCATGGACTCGAGGATGAGCGTGAGGGCGACATAGCCGCGGATGGAACCGCTGCCACCCTCCATCTCGTGCCAACCGGCGAGCATCGTGACGGGCACGAGCGCGGTGGACATGAGGATGAGCACGAGGGCGATGCCGTCGACTCCCACCGAGTAGGAGGCACCGAAGGCCTTGATCCAGTCCACGTGCTCGGTGAACTGCAGGAAGGCCGTCGAGTTCGGCGCGTAGGCGAGGGCCATGGCGATCGAGACCCCGAGGGTCACGAGGGCCACGACGAACCCGACCTGACGGGCCAGGCCGTCGCCCGCGAACCACGCGATGGCGGCGCCCACGAGCGGCAGGACGATGAGCAGGGTCAACCAGGCCATGGCTACGACATCCTTACGAGCATCGCGACGGCGACGAGGATCGCGGCGCCGATCAACATGGTGAGTGCGTACGAGCGGGCGAAGCCGTTCTGGATCCGGCGCAGGGCGGAGGCGAGCACGCCGACGAGCCCGGCCGTCCCGTTCACCGCCCCGTCGACCACGCGACGATCGAGGTACACGAGCGTGCGCGTGAGCCACTGGCCCGGTCGCATGAGCACGGTCTCGTTGAACGCATCACCGTAGAGGTCCTTGCGGGCGGCGACGGTGGCCCAGGACACGTTCGCCGGCGCCTCGACGGGCACCGCCTGCATGGCGTACTTGCGGAAGCCGATCCAGGCACCGACGAGCACGAGGAGGATCGTCGTCGGCATGAGCACCGCGGAGCTCGGTGCCGTCGTCGTCTCCTGGAAGCCGACGACCGGCTCCAACCAGGACTGGATGTTGCCGACGAACACGAGCGCCATGCCACCGAACACGGAACCGAAGGCGAGGATGACCATCGGCACGGTCATGGTCGCGGGCGACTCGTGCGGGTGCACACCGTCCTCCCAGCGTGCCGTGCCGAAGAAGGTCATCGCCATGAGGCGGGTCATGTAGAAGGCCGTGACGGCGGCGCCGATGAGTGTCACCAGACCAACGAAGGTGTTCTGGCCGAATGCCGCCTTGATGATCTCGTCCTTGGACCAGAAGCCGGCGAAGGGCGGGATGCCGAGGATGGCGAGGTAGCCGAGGCCGAAGGTGGCGTACGTGACCACCATCGACGTGCGCAGCGCGCCGTAGCGACGCATGTTCACGTTGTCGTGCATGCCGTGCATGACCGAGCCGGCACCGAGGAACATGCCGGCCTTGAAGAAGCCGTGCGTGATGAGGTGGAAGAGGGCGAAGACGTAGCCCACCGGGCCGAGGCCGGCACCGAGCACCATGTAGCCGATCTGCGACATCGTGGAGCCGGCGAGGGCCTTCTTGATGTCGTCCTTGGCCGTGCCGATGACGGCACCCATCATGAGCGTGATGCCGCCGATGATGACGACCGCGAGGCGGGCATTGGGCGCGAGGTCGAAGATCGCGTGCGAGCGGGCGATGAGGTACACGCCCGCGGTGACCATGGTGGCGGCGTGGATGAGCGCCGACACCGGCGTGGGGCCCTCCATCGCATCGAGCAGCCACGATTGCAGCGGGAACTGCGCCGACTTGCCACAGGCTGCGAGCAGCAGGGCCAGGCCGATGAGCGTGAGCCAGTGCTCGGACACGGCGGGGGCGGCCTTGGCGACGCCCTCGAAGGTCACACTGCCGATCACGGCGAACATGAGCATGACGGCAAGCGACAGTCCGACGTCACCGACGCGGTTGGCGATGAAGGCCTTCTTCGCCGCAGTGGCGGCCGAGGGCTTGTACTGCCAGAAGCCGATGAGCAGGTACGAGGCCAGGCCCACGCCCTCCCAGCCGACGTACAGCAGGAGGTAGTTGTCGGCGAGGACGAGGGTGAGCATCGCCGCGAAGAAGAAGTTGAGGTAGGCGAAGAAGCGACGGCGATCCGGATCGTGCTCCATGTACCCGAGCGAGTAGATGTGGATGAGCGAGCCGACGCCCGTGATGAGCAGCACGAACGAGATGGAGAGCTGGTCCAGCTGCAGGGCCACCGGCACGTGGAAGCCCGCAACGGCGATCCAGTCCCACAGGGGGATGATGACGCCCCGGTCGGCCACCGGCTTGCCGAGCATGTCGGTGAGCAGCAGCACGCCGACGACGAAGGAGCCGACGGCCATGAGCACGGCGAGGTAGTGGCCCCAGGCGTTGGTGCGGCGTCCGCCGAGCAGCAGGATCGCCGCCCCTGCAAGCGGCAGGGCGATGACGAGCCAGGCGAGGGAGGACACGCCGCTGGCCTGCGCCAGGCTCGCGGCTTCCTGCATGTGGATCTGCATCTCCGTGGCTCCTAGTACTTCAGCAGGTTCGCGTCGTCGATGGACGCCGAGTGACGCGAACGGAAGATCGTCATGATGATGGCGAGGCCCACGACGACCTCTGCAGCGGCCACCACCATCACGAAGAAGGCGACCACCTGGCCGGTGAGGTCGCCGTTGACCTTGGCGAAGGCCACGAACGCGAGGTTCGCGGCGTTCAGCATCATCTCGACGGACATGAAGGCCACGATCGCGTTGCGGCGCGTGAGCACGCCGATGGCGCCGATGGAGAACAGGACCGCGGAGAGCGTGACGTACGCGTTCATGCTCATGCCTGATCGCCTCCCGTGACGATGGCGGCCTGGCCCGAGGCGACTGCCTGGACCTCGGCCTGGTCGGACCGGTCGACCGGGCGCAGCAGGCCGCGGGCGGCGAGCGGCTTCGGCACGGAGTTCTCAGCCATGGTGCCGTCGGGCAGGAGCGCCGGGGTATCGACCGCGTTGTGGCGGGCGTAGGTGCCGGCAGCCGGGAGCGAGCTCTTGGGCCCGGTCGTCGACTGGAAGCGGGCGATCGCCATCTCACGCTGCGACAGGCGCGGCGTGAAGCGCTCGCGGTGGGCGAGCACCATGGCGCCGAGCGCTGCGGTGATGAGCAGCGCCGACGTCACCTCGAAGGCCAGCAGGTACTGGCCGAAGATGAGCTGCGCCAGACCCTGCAGGTTGCCGCCCCAGGCGCTGTTGGCGGCATCGATGCCCGCCGGCGTGAGGTTGGCTGCACCGATCGCCGACACCATGAGGGCGATGAGGCCGAGGGCGCCGACGATGGCCCACGCACGCTGCCCCTTGATGGTCTCGACGAGTGAGTCGCTGGCGTCGACACCGACGATCATGAGCACGAAGAGGAACAGCATCATGACCGCGCCCGTGTACACGATGATCTGCACGAGCGACAGGAACGGCGCCCCGAGCAGCGCGTAGAGCACCGCGAGGTTCATCATGGTGTTCGCGACCCAGAGCGCGGAGTGCACGGCCTTGTGCGACAGCACCATGCCGAGCGCGCCGACGACGGCGAGGATCGCACAGATCCAGAAGGCGATCTGCTCACCCATCACGCACTCGCCTCCTTAGCGGTGTCGCGTTCGGCGACCTCGGCCC
>JAKALQ010000089.1 GCA_021824095.1 Actinomycetes bacterium | reverse complement strand
CACTTCCCAGCCGTGATGGCGGTGACCTTGACCGTGCTCAGGTCCTGACGATGACCCTGACGGCGGCGGTAACCGGTCTTGTTCTTGTAGCGGAGGATGTCGATCTTCGGACCACGGCTGTGGCCGACGACCTCAGCCGTGCAGGTGGCGCCGGCAACGTCGGTGGTGACCGTGCCGCCGTCGACGAGGAGGAGCACCGGCAGCGTCACGGACGTGCCCGGCTCGGCCGCAAGACGGTCAAGCGTGACGAGGTCGCCAACGGCAACCTTCTCCTGGCGTGCGCCAGAGCGAACAATCGCGTACACCGCGAATCTCCTTGGATCGAACAACGTGCGGGTGCCGCCGGGGCGACGGTGCGTCGAGTGACGCGTGCGTGCGCGGCAGCGCACAACGGCCCAATGGTACGGGAAGGGCAGCAGTCGGCCAAACCGCGGTGCGTCAGCGCTTGCGACCGCCGCGCTTGCCAGTGCGCTCCGGCCGCTCCGTGGGCTCGGCATCCTCGTGGGGCGCCTCATGCACGTGGACCGTGTGCAGCGACACCTTGACCCCGCGCCCGCCACACGCATCGCAGGGCTCACTGAAGGTCTCGAGCAGGCCCTGACCGATGCGCTTGCGCGTCATCTGCACCAGACCCAGGCTCGACACCTCGGCCACCTGGTGCTTGGTTCGGTCGCGACCGAGCGACTCGATGAGCCGGCGCACGACGCGGTCACGATTGGCCTCGTGCACCATGTCGATGAAGTCGATGACGATGATGCCGCCGATGTCGCGCAACCGCAGCTGGCGCACGATCTCCTCGGCTGCCTCGAGGTTGTTCTGCGTCACCGTGTCCTCGAGGTTGCCGTCACCGCCGGTGAACTTGCCCGTGTTCACGTCGACGACGGTCATGGCCTCGGTGCGGTCGATGACGAGCGAGCCACCCGACGGCAGGTAAACCTTGCGGTCGAGGGCCTTCGACAGCTGCTCGTCGACGCGATGGGCCGCGAACACATCCTGGGTGTCGACCCACTTCGTGAGCCGGCCGGCGAGGTCTGGCGCCACCCAGGAGATGTACTGCTCGAGGGTCTCGTAGACGTCGGCACCCTGCACCACGAGCGACGCGAAGTCCTCGTTGAAGATGTCACGGACGACCTTGATGGCGAGATCTGGCTCCTGGTAGAGCATCGAGGGCGCCTGCCCGCTCTCGGCCTTGTGCTGGATGTCCTCCCACTGCGCCTGCAGGCGGGCGACGTCCTTCGTGAGGTCCTCCTCGCTCGCGCCCTCGGCGGCAGTGCGCACGATGACGCCCGCGTTCTCGGGCAGCACGGAGCGCAGGATGCGCTTGAGGCGGTTGCGCTCGGTGTCGGGCAACTTGCGCGAGATACCCGTCATCGACCCGTCCGGCACGTACACGAGGTAGCGACCGGGCAGTGACACCTGCGAGGTGAGGCGCGCACCCTTGTGGCCGATGGGGTCCTTCGTGACCTGCACGAGCACCGGATCGTCCTTCTTCAGGGCGAACTCGATGCGGCGCGGCTGGCCCTCAAGGCCGGCGGCGTCCCAGTTCACCTCACCGGCGTAGAGCACGGCATTGCGGCCGCGGCCAATGTCGACGAAGGCCGCCTCCATGCCGGGCAGCACGTTCTGCACGCGACCGAGGTACACGTTGCCGATGAGCGATGAGCCGCTGCTGCGGTTCACGTAGTGCTCGACGAGCACGCCGTCCTCGAGCACTGCGATCTGCACGCGGTCACCCTGCTCGCGCACCACCATGACGCGGTGCACCTGCTCGCGACGGGCCAGGAACTCGGCCTCGGTGAGGATCTGGCTGCGGCGACGGCCCTGTTCACGGCCCTCGCGGCGGCGGTTCTTCTTCGCCTTGAGGCGCGTGGACTCCGGCAGGTCGGCAGCGGCACGACCACGCGATTCGCGAACGCGGACGACGGTGTTCTCCGGATCGTCCTCGGAGGGCTCGTCACCCTGGCCACTGCGACGACGGCGCCGACGCCGGCGGTGCGACCCGCCCTCGCCGTTCTCATCGTCCTCACCGGCCTGGTCACCGGCCTCCGCTGACTCGTCCTCAGCGGACTCGTCGGCGTCCTCGCCCTCGGGGCGCGTGGTGCCGTCCTGGCGCTTGCCGCGACGACGACCACCACGACGGCGGCGGCGGCTGGCCTCGCGCTCCTCGCGCTCGTCGCCCTCACCAGTGGCGTCACCGGCGCCGTCAGCGCCACGCGGCTCGGAAGGTTCGGCGGACTCGGCAGGCACCTCGACCCGCGTGGCCGCGGTGACATCGGGAGCCTGGAACACGACGGCCGTCGCGGCCGCCTTGCGGGTGCGGGTGCGCTTGGCCGCGGGGGCGGGCTCGCCATCCGTGACGGCGGGGGCATCCGAAGCAGCAGTGGGCTCGCTCGGTGCGGCGGTGGGCTCGCTCGGTGCCGCCATGGGCGCCGTCGTGGCCTTGCGGGTGCGCTTCACGGGACGCTTGGCGGCCGGCGCATCACCCGTCTGGGCCTCCGGCACGACCGGCGGCTGGAAGACCACCTCGGCGACCGGCGGGCCCGCCGGTCGGGAGGCGGCACGGCGACGTGGGGTGGATTGCTGCTCGTCAGTCATGACGAGTTCCTCTCGATGCCCCGAGGGGCGAATTCAGGCGCATCGCTGCGCGAAGTCTGGAGTGGTCGCGGAGCGCACAACGCTGACACACGACCCCGACGCATCACACGCGATCGACGGCGAGGGGATCGCCGACGTCGCTGGCATCGTCGGCAAGGGGGCCCTGAGCCAACCGGGTGAACCGGGTCGGGCTCTCGGGGAGTCCCAGTACCGTCAACGCCTGAAGGACGTCATCGGGTCGAACCGCCGGTGTGGTGTGGCGGATGACACCGCGAAGTATCGCACAGTCTGCTCCCGGCCCGCACTCGAGACGCGCCAGTGCACCCCGCACATCGAAGGTGCGCAGCCCCTGCTTCGTCATGCGCGACACCTCGACCGCGGGTGACGCCATGAGCGCCTCGGCTGCCGCACACACGTCGGCGACGGGCAGGTCGAACACCTCGAGCAGCCACACACTCGCCTGCAGTCGGTCGGCGAGGTCGGGCGTGCGCGCCTCGACGGCCTCCAGGACGTCCATGCCGTCGGGCAGTGCCGCATCGAGGGCCGCACGCAGTCGCTCCATCGCCACCGGACGGGTGAGCCCGATCTCGAGGTACTCCGCCTCGCTTGCCGCGCCCGTGGGGGCGGCGTTCGCGTACGAGATGCGCGGGTGGGGCGAGAATCCGGCGCTGAAGGCGATGGGCACACCCGCACGGCGGATGGCCCGCTCCAGAGCGCGCTGGAAGTCGCGGTGGGATGCGAAGCGCAGGCGGCCGCGCTTGGCGTAGCGGATGCGCACGCGCTGCTGCACCGGCTCGGCGACCCGGTCGGGCTGGGGTCGTGCCATCAGGCACCGACCGAGCTCGGCATCGGCACGCGCGCCAGCGGCACGAACACCGAACCGCTCGGGCCGATCTGGATGTCGGTGCCCATGGCATCGCAGACGCCGCAGTCAGGGCAGGGCGTCCAACGGCAGTCGTCCGTCGGCACCTCGTCGAGGGCGGCCTGCCAGTCGTCCCACAGCCACTCCTTGTCGAGCCCGGAGTCGATGTGGTCCCACGGCAGCACCTCGTCCTGTGCCCGTTCGCGGGTGGTGAACCAGGCCAGCGACACAGGACTCCCGGCGAAGGCCCCGGCACAGGCTTCGGCCCAGGCCTCGTAGGAGAAGTGCTCGTGCCAACCGTCGAAGCGGGCCCCGGCCCGCCACACGCGCTCGAGCACCTCGCCCACGCGGCGATCGCCACGCGAGAGCAGGCCCTCGATGGAGCCGGGCTTGCCGTCGTGGTAGCGGAAGCCGATCTGCCGGGCGAAGCGCTTGTCCGCGCGGATCGCGTCACGCAGCTTCGCCAGCCGCGCGTCGGTCTCCTCGGGCGACAGCTGCGACGCCCATTGGAAGGGCGTGTGGGGCTTGGGGATGAAGCCACCGATGCTCACGGTGCAGCGGATGTCGTTGCTGCCCGTGACCGCGCGCCCGACCCGGATGACCTCCTGGGCGAGGCGGGCGATCTGCAGCACGTCCTCGTCGGTCTCGGTGGGCAGGCCGCACATGAAGTACAGCTTCACCTGGCGCCAGCCCGCGGAGTACGCGGCGGTGACCGTGCGCACGAGGTCGTCCTCGGTGACCTGCTTGTTGATGACGCGACGCATGCGCTCGCTGCCACCCTCGGGCGCGAAGGTGAGGCCACTTCGGCGGCCGTTGCGCGTGAGCTCGTTCGCGAGGTCGATGTTGAAGGCGTCGACGCGGGTGCTCGGCAGCGACAGGCCGATGTTCTCACCCTCGTACCGATCGGCGAGGGAGGTGGCGATCTGCTGGATCTCACTGTGGTCGGCGCTCGAGAGGCTGAGGAGGCCGACCTCCTCGAAGCCCGTTGCCGCAACCGACTGCTGCACCATGGCACCGATGGTGCCGAGGCTGCGCTCCCGCACCGGGCGGGTGATCATGCCCGCCTGGCAGAAGCGGCACCCACGGGTGCAGCCACGGAAGATCTCGACGGACGCCCGCTCATGCACCGTCTCCGCCAGCGGCACGAGCGGCGCCTTGGGGTAGGGCCAGGCGTCGAGGTCCATGAGGGTGTGCTTCGAGACCCGCCACGGCACGTCGTCACGGTTCGGGACCACGCGGCGGATGCGTCCATCCTCGAGGTACTCGACGTCGTAGAAGGCCGGGACGTAGCAACCACCCTCACGGGCCAGGCGTGCGAGCAGTTCGAGGCGACCACCTGGCCGGCCTGCCTGCTTCCAGGCCGCGATCACATCGGTGACGCGCAGCACGGCCTCCTCACCGTCGCCGACGATGGCGGCGTCGATGAAGCGCGCGATCGGCTCGGGATTGAACGCCGCATGGCCACCGGCGATGACGAGCGGGTGCTCCAGGCCACGATCCTCAGCGTGCAGCGGCATGCCCGCGAGGTCGATGGCGGTGAGCATGTTCGTGTAGCCGAGCTCGGTGGAGAAACTCACGCCAAGGACGTCGAAGGCGCCGACGGGACGGTGGGCGTCGAGGGTGAACTGTGGCACGCCGTGCTCGCGCATGAGGCGCTCGAGGTCGGGCCACACCGCATAGGTGCGCTCGCACAGGGCGTCGGGCCGCTCATTCAGCAGCTCGTAGAGGATCTGCACGCCCTGGTTCGGCAACCCCACCTCGTAGGCGTCGGGGTACATGAGCACCCAACGGACGAGCACGTCATCCCAGGGCTTCACGACGGCGTTCAACTCGCCGCCGATGTACTGCACGGGCTTCGAGACCTTCGGCAGCAGGCGCTCGAGGGCGGGGAACACGGATGCGACGGGCATGGGGACTCCTTCGAGGAGGCGGGCTCGACCCGCAAGCACAACGGCTGGCCCGAGCGTACCCGTCAGCCGCGCCCCACGTTGATCTGCTGCAGGATGCCGACGGCGATGCCGAGGGCGAACAGCGATGAGCCGCCGTAGGAGATGAAGGGCAACGGCACACCCGTCATGGGCATGATGCCGAGGTCCATGCCGATGTTCTCGAAGGCCTGGAAGCCGATCCAACAGGCGATGCCGGCCGCGGCGATGCGGCCGAAGGCATCGGGCGCCCTGCCGGCGATGCGCAGGGCCCGCCAGACGATGATGCCGAGGAGCACGACGATGAGGCCGGAGCCCAGGAAGCCGAGCTCCTCCCCCGCGGCAGAGAAGATGAAGTCCGTCTGCTGCTCCGGCACGAAGCGCCCGTTCGTCTGCTGCCCCTTGAACAGGCCGCTTCCCGTCCACCCACCCGATCCGATGGCGATGCGCACCTGGGCCAGGTTGTACCCGGCGCCGGTGGGATCCACCTTTGGGTCGATGAACACGGTGATGCGATCACGCTGGTAGCCCTTGAGCACCCCGGGCACGGTGAGCGCGATGCTGACGGCAGCAACGATGGCAATGAGGACGGCGATGAACCAGTTGCGCGGCATGCGTCCCACGGCGAGCACGCCGAGGGTGGTGACACTGAGCACGATGGAGGTACCGAGGTCGCCCTGCTTCATGATGAGCAGGAGCGGCACGCCCACGAGGGCGAGCACCGGCAGCAGGTCGCGTCCCGTCGGTCCCTTCGCCTCATCGCGCGGCTCGGCGAGCATGAACGACATGATGACGATGACCGCCACCTTGGTGAACTCCGCGGGCTGCAGGGTGAAGCCACCGGGCAGCTTGATCCAGGCGCGGTGCCCGTTGATGTTGGCGCCGATGAAGAGCACGGCGACGAGGCCGAGGATCGAGGCACCGTAGAGCACCGGTGCGTAGGCCCGCAGCAGCGCGTAGTCGAGGCGTGAGGCGACGATGCCGATGAAGCATGCGATGACGAGCGTGAGCACGTGCTTCTTCATGTAACCCTGGGGGTCGAGCCCCAGCGCGACCTGGCTGGGCTTCGTCGCGC